>CALBAF010000410.1 GCA_937926415.1 uncultured Actinomyces sp. | reverse complement strand
GCTCGACCTCACCGACGGGCAGCGAAATCACGACGGCCGCGCCGCGCTCATCGATGTCGGTGACGCCCGCGTCCACCGTGCCACCGCCGTACTCGACGAGGAGTTCGACGGCGCGCTGGGCGGCGACTGCGGGAAGCTCCGGGTCGGTACCACGCTCGAAGCGCTTCGCGGCCTCGGAGTGCAGCTTGTGGCGGCGCGAGCTACGAGCGACGGACACAGAATCGAAGTGCGCGGCCTCGAAGAGAACGTCGGTCGTACCCTCACTGACCTCGGAGTAGGCACCACCCATGACGCCCGCGATACCGATGATGCGCGAGCCTTCTCCCTCGGGCGAGTCGGTGATGAGTAGATCCTGCGGGTCGAGCTCGCGCTTTTCCTCGTCCAGGGTCACCAGCGTCTCGCCCGAACGGGCGCGGCGCACGACGATCGGGGCAGCCAGGTCGCGCAGATCGTAGGCGTGCATCGGCTGACCAAGATCGAGCATGACGTAGTTCGTGATGTCGACGGCGAGAGACACCGAGCGCATGCCAGCGGCTTCGAGACGCTCAACCATCCAGCGCGGAGTCGGAGCGTTGGGGTTGGTGCCGCGCACGATGCGTGCAACGAAACGGTCCACGCCGACGCGCCCGCGGATGGGTGCATCGTCGGAGAAGACGACCGGGAAGCCGTCGCCGTTCGCGGCCGGCGGCTCAGCTGCAATCACGCCGGGCAGCCCGGGATCGCGGAAGGAAGCACCCGTCGAGTGCGAGTACTCGCGAGCGATGCCACGCATCGAGAAGCAGTAGCCGCGGTCCGGGGTCACGTTGATCTCGAGGACCTCTTCACCCAGGCCGAGCCACGACACGATGTCCGTGCCGACGGCGGGAATCTCACGGTCCGGGAAGTACTTCGGCAGCACGATGATGCCGTCATGATCCTCTCCCAGTCCGAGTTCGCGCGCGGAGCAGATCATGCCGTCGGAGACGTGACCGTAGGTCTTGCGCGCTGCAATCTGGAAGTCACCGGGCAGAATCGCCCCGGGCAGAGACACGACAACCAGGTCGTCGACGTCAAAGTTGTGCGCGCCGCAGATAATGCCACGGCTCGGCAGATCCGAGGGCTCCTTGCCGGTGCCGGGGGCGTCGTTGTGCTCGCCCACGTCCACGCGGCAGTAGTTCACGATCTTGCCGTTCGAGGCGGTCTCCTCGACACGGGTCAGGACGCGACCGACGACGAGCGGGCCGGTGACGCGCGCGGGGTGGATCTCTTCTTCTTCCAGGCCGACCTTCACGAGGGCGGCGGCAAGCGCCTCGGCGTCCGTGCCCTCGGGAACGTCAACGTGATCAGACAGCCAGCTCAGCGGGACCATAGGCATGTCAGTTACCCCTTCCATTCACTCCGAACTGCTGGGAGAAGCGAACGTCTCCCTCAACGATGTCATGCATGTCGGCGATGCCGTGGCGCAGCATGAGCGTGCGCTCAATGCCCATACCGAAGGCGAAGCCCGAGTACTCCTCGGGATCGATGCCGTTGGCGCGCAGCACGTTCGGGTTGACCATGCCGCAGCCGCCCCATTCGATCCAGCCGGGCCCGCCCTTTTTCTGGGGGAACCACAGGTCCATCTCGGCGCTGGGCTCGGTGAAGGGGAAGTACGAGGGACGCAGGCGTGTCTTCGCCTCGGGGCCGAACATGGCCTTGGCAAAGTGGTCGAGCACACCCTTGAGGTGAGCCATCGTCAGCCCCTTGTCGACGGCGAGGCCCTCCACCTGGTGAAACACCGGCGTGTGGGTGGCGTCGAGCGCATCGGAGCGGAAGACCTTGCCGGGGCAGGCCACGTACAGCGGCACGCCCCGAGAGAGCATCGCGTGCGACTGAACCGGAGAGGTGTGCGTGCGCATCACGAGGTGAGCGCCGTCCTCGGTCTCGGCTCCAACGCTGCGGCCATCGATGTAGAGCGTGTCCTGCATCTGGCGCGCGGGGTGATCGATGTCGAAGTTCAGGGAGTCAAAGTTGAACCACTCGTGCTCGATCTCCGGCCCCTCGGCGATATCCCAGCCCATCGCCACGAAGAAGTCGGCGACCTCTTCCATCAGGGTTTCGAGAGGGTGTCGAGCACCCGCCGGGCGACGCGTGGTCGGCAGCGTCACGTCAACGGATTCCTCGACGAGCATGCGAGCCTCGTGCTGCGCAGCGAGGATATCGTTGCGCTCCTCAAGCGCTTCGGTCAGCGCCTTGCGTGCCTGTCCGAGGTTCTTACCGGCGAGACCTCGCTGCGCGGGTTCAAGCGAACCGATTGTGCGATTCGCGGCCACGAGCGGTGCCTGATCGCCAAGGATCGCAGCTCGGACAGCCTTGAGAGCGTCGAGCGAATCCGCGGCTTCGATATCGGCGAGGCCGGCCTCGCGAACGGCGTTAACGGCTGCCTCGTCAAGAGGATCAAGGTCAGGGGCGTTGCCAGCCATGTCCTGCTTCCTTCTTCTTTCCATCTGGGGTCATTCCTGCGCGCATCACGCGCACCGCCCACCATCCTACCCGTTCGCCTATCCTCACAGCTCACTGGATCCGCGGGCGCGCTACCCTGTAAGACGTGAATGCGCTCTCGCGCTCCATTCGCTCACCAAAGGATTTCCGTGTCCCACATTACGCAACCGGAGAACGCGGCCACGGCCTCGTCCCATACGCCCGCGCTCTTTTCCGCCAAGCGCGTGCGCATCCAGCACATCGCGCGCGCCAAGGCCGAGGGTATTCCGCTCACGATGCTCACCGCCTACGATGCGCTCACCGCACCCATTCTCGAGGCAGCCGGCGTGGACATGCTGCTCGTCGGCGATTCGCTCGGCAACGTGATTCTCGGCCACAGCTCGACCCTGCCCGTGACTCTGGAGGACATGGAGCGCGCCACCGCCGCCGTCGCTCGCTCAACCTCGCGCGCCATGATCGTCGCCGATCTGCCCTTCGGCACCTACGAGGACACGGTTGAGCACGCTTTCGCCTCCGCAACACGCCTCATGAAGGCTGGTGCGCACGCTGTCAAGCTTGAAGGCGGACAGAGCCGCGCCCACATCATCGCGGGCCTCGTCTCTGCCGGTATCCCCGTGTGCGCGCACCTGGGTTACACGCCTCAGTCGGAAAACACCCTGGGCGGGCCCCGTATGCAGGGCCGAGGAGACGACGCCGACGCGCTTCGCCGTGACGCCGAGGCCGTCGAGAAGGCGGGCGCTTTCGCCGTTGTCTTCGAGATGGTGCCTGCTTCTATCGCCACCGAACTCACCCAGACGCTGTCGATCGCAACGATCGGTATTGGCGCCGGCCCGCACACGGATGGCCAGGTCCTCGTCTGGTCCGACATGGCAGGCTACTCCGACTGGACGCCGTCGTTCGTACGCAAGTTCGGCCAGCTCGGGCAGGCCCTGCGCGAGGCCGCGTCCGACTACGTGGAGGCCGTGCGCGAGCGATCCTTCCCCGGCCCCGACAACTACAAGAACGACTGACGCCACACGCTGAGAAGAGGACAACACATGGAAGCATCCGCACTCGCTCGCCGCGCGCCCCTCGGCACGCTCAAGCCCGGCCGCGTCTCGCCCGTGCGCGCCGTGCCCGAGCACATC
>CALBAF010000409.1 GCA_937926415.1 uncultured Actinomyces sp. | reverse complement strand
CGTCTCCGCGCTGCCCTCGCCCTCGCAGGTCACCGTGCCGCACGTCGACCCCTCGCAGTGGGGCGAGACCACCGCGTCGCTGGCCGACACGGTCGTCATCGTCGGTCACGGCGAGGTCGGCCCGTGGGGCAGCGCCCGTACCCGCGTTCAGGCCGAGCTCGGTATCCACACCGACGGAAGCGTCGAGCTCACCCCCGCGGGCGTGCTCGAGCTGGCGTGGATGACCGGACTGCTGACCTGGTCGGACACCCCCGTGGGCGGCTGGTACGACAAGGACGACCAGCTGGTCCCCGAGTCGGAGATCTTTGAGCGCTACCGCGACGAGGTCGTGGCCCGCTCCGGCGTGCGCTTCTTCCACGACGACGGCCCGCTACACGACGGCTACACGCCCGAGTCCGCGATGGTCTTCCTGGACCGCGACATCACGTTCACGGTCGAGGACGAGGCCGAGGCCCGCTCCTACGCCGAGGCTGACCCGCAGTTCACCGTGGTCGAGCAGACCGCGTTCGGCGAGTGGCAGGTGACCCGCAAGTCCGGCGCCCAGGTGCGCGTGCCGCGTCGCGCGACCCTGAACCGCCGTATCGGCGGCCTGTTCCCGACGGACTTCGATCCGGCTCGCTGGGGCATCCCGGCCTCGATGCTGGATTCGATCGACCCGATCGCCGTGTGGAACCTGGTTTCCGCCGTCGACGCGTTCGTGTCCGCTGGCTTCAGCCCCGCCGAGCTGCTGCGCGTCGTCCACCCGACGACCGTGGCCTCCACGCAGGGCACCGGCTTCGGTGGCATGCGCTCGATGCACAAGCTGTTCGTCGACCGCTTCCTGGGCGAGGATTACCCGCAGGACATCCTGCAGGAGACCCTGCCCAACGTGGTGGCTGCACACACCATGCAGTCCTACGTGGGCGGCTACGGCTCGATGATCAACCCGGTCGGCGCCTGTGCGACCGCCGCGGTCTCCATCGAGGAGGGCCTCGACAAGATCAAGGCCGGCAAGGCTGATTTCGTCGTGGCTGGCGCCATCGACGATATCCAGGTCGAGTCGATCGTGGGCTTCGGTGCGATGAACGCGACGGCGAACTCGAACGAGCTGCTCGCTCGCGGCATCTCCTCGCGCTTCGTCTCGCGCGCCAACGACCGCCGCCGCGGCGGCTTCGTCGAGGCGCAGGGCGG
>CALBAF010000408.1 GCA_937926415.1 uncultured Actinomyces sp. | reverse complement strand
ACACGTGACGAGGACTACTCCTGCCACACCCATCGGGAGGTCGACGCCCCAGGGGGCCTGCGACTGCTGGCCGGTTGAGCGATCGACGATGATGTCGCTGAGAAGGATCTCGTCCTGGGTCACGACGGAGGTGGGGAATGCCTCGGCGCGCATCCGAGACGGCAGCGGTCCGGTCGTGCTCCACTGAGCGACCGGTTCGGTGCCCGAGACGTCGTAGGCGGACACGGTGGCCACGGCCTCGGCGCCGCTTCCGAAGGACACCGCGTACAGTGTCGAACCGTCGGCGATCAGCTGCGCGGGCAGGAAGGAGTCGTCTTGAGCGGGGAGCGTCCACGCCGTCGCAAAACCCGAGGCCCACGCGCTCGACAGCGTGTTCGTGCGGGTGGCCTGTCCGTGGTAGCCGATCACGTCCGTGCGCTCTGTTCAGGGCCCGTGTAGTGCGGAGGGGGAGTCGCCGCCGGGCCGGGGAGCTGGAGGGCGCTCGCGCTCAGTGAGAAAGCGGCGGAAGTGCCCAGGATCGAGACGAAAGCGACGCCGAGCAGACAGATGTGCGTCTTTCGTGATGGTGCAGATGTCGGGAAGGAGGTCCCGACCTGGGGATCGTTGGTGCTCACAAGCTGTGCCTTTTCTGTCGTTACCCGATACGAGATAGTCACGAGGCCTTCGGCGTGAATGCCACGATGCCGTCGATCGTCACGCCGATGGCCAGGTCGTCGAAGGCCCACGAGAGGTTTTCCGCGTCGTGGAACTCCTCCGATCCGTGCCCCACACCGCTCGCCGTGTCGAAGAAGAATCTGTCGCCCGTGTTGGCGTGATCGACGGACTCGACGTACACGACTGACGTGTCGGCGCTGGCGCGAACCTCGGAGGGCCAAAAAGTGCTGACGTAGTGATGCTGGTCGTTGTTCCCGGGATGAAGAGTGAAGGGTGGGCGCCCGTCGCTAGGCGTCACCGTGAGGCTGAAGGTGGTGCCGGCTGGCGCCTGTGCCGGGGCTGTGACCGACGCGTTCGTCCACGCCGGACGGGCGCCGCTCAGGAACTCTGTGAGCTCGGCCGTGGTAGGTACGCGTCCGTCGCGCGTCGGCATTCTCTTCATCTGCCTGTAGGCCTGGGTCCCCGTGATGAAGCCATCGGCGTCGTAGG
>CALBAF010000407.1 GCA_937926415.1 uncultured Actinomyces sp. | reverse complement strand
GCAGGCCCGCGCGGTCAACGTAGCGGTTCTCGCGCGATACCCACACGACCGCGATGACGCCCTGGGTCAGGCGGCACACCGTCTCGCCGAGCGCGGCCGCGACGACCCACCAGCGGGCGCCGGTCAGGGCGTACAGCGACCAGCCCACGATCACCTGGAGGATCGTGGGACCGATGCCCATGAGGAAGACGGGCTTGACGTCCTCGTAGGCAAAGAAGACGCGCTGGCTCATGAGGACCATGCCGGTCGAGGCCACGCCGGGCATGAGCGAGGCGAGGACGAGGGCGTAGCCGGTGACGGCCTCGGGATCCCCACCCTTGGCCGCCATCGCGATCTCCATCATGGGGACGGAACCGGCCATCAGCATGGCTGCGGCAACGAGGGTCAGCGACGTAATAGTGCGCACGCCCAGGTGGTAGTTGTCGGCCACCGCGCGGTCGTCTCCGTCAGCGACGGCACCGGCCATGCGGGTGAAGATCGCGGTCGTCAGCGACACCGTGATGAGCGACTGGGGAACCATGAAGATCATGAACGCCGTCGAGTAGGCGAGGATGCCGACGACGCCGCCCTGAGCACCGTTGCGGCCGATGAAACCGTCGGCCATGGCGGCCAGGTTGTTCGTGGAGAGGACGCCGACCTGGGACACGCCCAGGGTTGCGAACGTCCATCCGGCTACGCGCGGCATCGACCCGAAGGAGGTTCCGCGGAAGTGGAAGTCCGGCTTGAAGGACACTCCGGCCTTGCGCATCGGCCACAGCAGGCACAGGGCCTGGCAGATGACGCCGAGGGTCGCCGAACCCGCGAGCACCCAGAACTGTGCGCCCGTCAGGTCTCCCGCGGGGATGCCGCCGTCCGGTGCGCCGCCCCAGATGGCGAGGAAGGCGCCGAGGCCAGCGATGCCGACGACGTTGTTGACGACGGGCGCCCACATGTAGGGCCCGAAGATCTCGCGGGCGTTGAGGAGCTCGCCGAGCAGGTTATACAGGCCGTAGAAGAAGAGCTGCGGCAGGCACAGGAGGGAGAAGAGGATCGCGAGGTTGCGGATGTCCTCGGTGTAGCCCGCGGCCGTGATCATCACCAGGACGGGGGCCAGCACCATCGTCGCGAAGGTGACGAGGAAGAGGAGCGTGCCCGCGAGGGTCAGCAGGCGGTTGACGTAGGTGTCCCCATCGTGGCGGCGCTTGATCGCGCCGACGATCTGCGGGACCAGGACGGCGTCGAAAATGCCGGAGGCCAGCAGGTTAAAGACCGTGTTGGGCAGCGTGTTCGCCGTCTGGAAAGCGGCACCGACACCGCCCGCGGTCGCACCGACCGCGGCGATGAGCATCGCGTTGCGCACGAATCCGAGGATGCGCGACACCATGGTGCCCGACGCCATGAGCGCCGATGCCCTCAGGATCGATCGGCGAGGCGTATTCGAGCTCATGGGGTCTCCTTCGTCGTTGCTGTCTCGGATTCAGTGGTGATGTCTGTCGTGTTGGCGTCGCCGGATGCGGCCAGCGCCTTGCGGGCGGCCCTCTTGCGCAGCGACCGCGTGATGCCGGCCAGGAACAGCAGGCCGAAAAGCGAGGCGATGACGGCCGTGATCGCGTCCTCCCACCCGGCGCGCATGCGCACGGTGACGGTACGGGAGTCGTCGAGAATGGTGCCGTCCGGGGTCGTCACCTTGTAGGTGACCTCGATGTCGCCACTGCCGATCGCGCCCACGGGCACCTCGACCGTCGTTGCCCCCTGCGCGGCCAGCGTCTGGGATAGTGCCGGGGTGGCGCGCAGACGTGGGTCGTCGGGCACGAGGGTCACGTCGACGCGCACCGGCCAGGGCAGGTTATTGCGCACGAGGACGGGGAAGTTCGCGGACTTGTTGATGAGGTTGACGGCCGAGGACGGCTCGACGGTCACGGAGGAGAGCATCGTCGTGACCCGCGAGGTCATGGCCGTGGCAGCGTCGAGCTGCTCGGAGGGGGTGAGCTGCGCGGACAGGGCAGGAAGAATCTGGGGGGTCACCGAGGCGTACACCGCGTCGGCGTCGTCCGTCGCGTTCGCAAGCGGCGTGAGCATGGTCAGGGACGAGGCCATGGCCGAGATCGCGGTCTCCGTGTCGGCCTCGAGGACACCGGCTCCGACGGTCTCACGCTCGACGTCGGTGGGCTCGCTGGCGGCCATCTCGCTGAAGGACATGGCGCTCACCCAGCGCGGCGAAAACAGTGCCTTCGTGCGGTGGGTGAGCCGCTCGTTGACGGCGGTCCCGCGCGCGGCTGCCGCGAAGAGAGTGCGCGAGGAGGCGGGGCGCTCGCGGGTGATGATCGCGGTGATGGCGGTGAGGGCCTGTTCGGCGTCGAGCTCGTCGCCGCCGGACGCATTCCACGACAGGATCGCGGCGATGTCGCTCTGCTGGGCGAGGGTGCGTGCGCCCGTCCCGTCCGTCGATGTTTCGCCGGTGGCGGGATTGACGTTGACGCGCGCGTATGAGGTGAAGGGGACATCCTCTGCCGGGGTCAGGGCGCCGACCGGAGCGATCGTGATCTGGTTCGAGGAGGCAAATCCGGACAGGAACGACGTGCCGAAGGTGGTGTCGGCGGGCCAGGCGACGTTACGCAGGATCGAGGGCCCGGAGTCGGGCGAGGAGGTCGTCGTGGCGGACTGGCCGGAGGTGCTCGCGGATGCGCTCGGCGCGGGCGTGGCATCGGGTGTCCCGGAGGGGGAGGGCGAGGCCGAGGTCGACGGGCTGGGGG
>CALBAF010000406.1 GCA_937926415.1 uncultured Actinomyces sp. | reverse complement strand
CGGCCGTGCGCCCGAGCCCGACGCCCTCCGAGAGCGCGTCCCCCACGCCCAGCCCGTCCGCTTCCGCGACCGCTTCGCAGCCGTCCGAGACCCCCGTTTCGCCGATTAGCGACGTGTCCCAGCTCAACGACTCGAATAAGGGCGGTGTCAGCGCAGCCTTTACTGCCGGCCAGCTGACGATCAATGTGCCGGCGGATAAGGCCGCCGCCGGCGACTGGGTGAGCGCCAATATCATGCAGACCGGCGAGGCCCGTTGGCTGCAGGTCGAGGATTCCAACAAGGTCACCATGGACCTCACGGGTCTGCCGACCGGCGAATACAAGGTCGTCGTGGCCAATCGTTCGCACGAGCTCGTCGGATGGGCAGAATTCAAGGTCGCCTCTGCGGTGGGCGCTGCTGCGAACGGTCCGTCGGTCGATGCATCGGGTGCCGTGAAGCTTCACGCTGAGATGCTGTCCTCCTCGCTCGCCGGCGATGAGTCCGAGGGGCTCAACGGGTACCTGCTCGGTGCCGGTGCCTGCATGCTGATCCTCGGCGGCCTCGTGGTCGTTCAGGTTCTCTCCGGACCGAAGATTGGCTCCTCCTCGAATGGAGTCACTCTGTCCTAAGCTAGGTTCCATGGATCTGTTTGATTCCGAATCTGTCGACGAGTCGGGCGTGCCTGCTTTCAATGCGGGCGCGCCCCTCGCCGTTCGTATGCGTCCGACGACCCTCGATGAGGTGGTTGGGCAGTCTCACTTGCTCGGTGAGGGGGCGCCGCTGCGCCGCCTTCTGTCGTCCGGATCGAGTGATGGCGTCGCCGTTTCCTCCGTGGTGCTCTGGGGTCCGCCGGGTACGGGTAAGACGACGCTCGCTTATCTGATAGCGCGTGCGTCTGGACGGCGTTTCGTTGAGCTCTCCGCAGTTTCCTCCGGCGTGAGTGACGTCCGCCGCGTGGTGGACGACGCGCGGCGAACCCTCGCCAGCGGGGGAGAGGAAACGATTCTGTTTGTCGACGAGGTGCATCGCTTCTCGAAGTCGCAGCAGGATTCGCTCCTTCCTGCGGTCGAGAATCGCTGGGTCGTGCTCGTCGCGGCGACGACGGAGAATCCTTCGTTCTCCGTCATCTCGCCGTTGCTCTCGCGCTCGCTGCTGCTGACGCTACGTCCCCTCGATGCGGATGCGATTGAGGGACTCATCCGTCGTGCGCTGGCGGACGATCGTGGCCTCGGCGGTCGATTTGCTATCACGGACGAGGCCGTGGCTGGCCTCGTACGCCTGGCTGGTTCCGACGCGCGAAAGTCACTGACCCTTCTTGAAGCTGCTGCGGGCGTTGCCGCCGATGATGGATCGGGGGAGATCACCGTTGCGAGCGTCGAAGCGGCAGCGAACCAGGCCCTCGTGCGTTGGAGTCGGGACCAACATTACGACGTCGCCAGTGCGTTCATTAAGTCGATGCGCGGCTCGGACGTGGACGCCTCTCTTCACTACCTAGCCCGCATGATCGAGGCGGGGGAGGACCCTCGTTTCATTGCGCGGCGTATCATGATTGCCGCCTCCGAAGAGATTGGTATGGCAGCCCCCGAGGTGCTCAATACCTGTGTGAGTGTTGCGCAGGGAGTTGCCCTCATCGGTATGCCCGAGGCGCGTCTGCTTCTTGCGCAGGCTGTGGTCGCTGTCGCGACCGCTCCGAAGTCGAACGCAACGTACCTGGCGATCGATCGTGCGATCGCTGACGTGCGTGCCGGCCGTGGGGGAGCTGTGCCCGAACATTTGCGCGACGCGCACTACGCCGGCGCCAAGTCCCTGGGGCACGGTGACGGGTACCTTTATGCCCACGATCAGCCCCACCACGTGGCGGCTCAGCAGTACCTGCCGGACGATCTGGAAGGCACGCACTACTACGAGCCGACGGAGAACGGACATGAGGCGATGCTCACGAAGCGGCTCGCTGTGATTCGCAATCTGCTGAAAAGACGCTAGGATGGAACAGTTGTCCGCACCAGCGGGCACCTGGGGCCTTAGCCGACGGATCGATTCGATCCTGGAGTTGGCCCCATGCCGGTATTGCCGGCATGACATGAGAAACAGGAAGAAGAAACATGGCAACGAATCGTTCCCGCAAGCAGGTGCGCGAGTCCCGCGCCCTCGGTCTGGCCCTGACCCCCAAGGCCGTTCGCTACTTCGAGAAGCGTCCCTACGGCCCCGGTGAGCACGGCCGTACCCGCCGCCGCCAGGACTCCGACTACGCCGTTCGTCTGAAGGAAAAGCAGCGTCTGCGCGCCCAGTACGGCATCCGTGAGTCGCAGATGCGCAGCGCCTTCGAAGAGGCCCGTCGCACCGCCGGCCTGACCGGTGAGAACCTGGTCGAGCTGCTCGAGATGCGTCTGGACGCCCTCGTCCTGCGCGCTGGCTTCGCCCGCACCATCCAGCAGGCCCGCCAGTTCGTCGTTCACCGTCACATCCTCGTTGACGGCAAGATCGTCGACCGTCCCTCGTTCCGCGTGAAGCCCGGCCAGACCCTGCAGGTCAAGCCGAAGTCGCAGACCACGGTTCCCTTCGAGATCGCCGCTGAGGGTATTCACCGCGACGTGCTGCCCGCCGTCCCCGAGTACCTGGATGTCGAGCTGTCCCGCCTGAAGGCGACCCTGGTGCGTCGCCCCAAGCGCGCTGAGGTCCCCGTGACCTGCGACGTCCAGATGGTCGTCGAGCACTACTCGCGCTGACACTAGTCATCTCCGCGCCCCCGAGCAAC
>CALBAF010000405.1 GCA_937926415.1 uncultured Actinomyces sp. | reverse complement strand
GACCGCGCAACACGAGCGCGATCGGGCCCGCCAAACAGCCGAAATGACTCTCAGTTCACATCCATATCGGGCTGAACGGGGATGTCCACGGTCGGAAGGTCACGCACGGCGCGACGCACGGCCTTGGAGACGGCCGGGGCAACGCGCTTATCGAAGGCACCGGGGATGATGTAGGAGGGCGAGAGCTCGTCCTCGGAGATCACGGACGCGATAGCCACAGACGCGACGCGCAGAACCTCGGTCGTAATCTCCTTGACCTTGGCGTCCAGCAGACCGCGGAAAAGACCCGGGAAGGCCAGAACGTTGTTGATCTGGTTCGGGTAGTCGCTACGGCCCGTCGCAACGACGGCGGCATACTTGCCGGCGCCGATCGGGTCGACCTCGGGCGTGGGGTTGGCCAGCGCGAAGACGATCGCGCCCTCGGCCATGGTCTCAACGTCGGAAGGATCAAGGATGTTGCCCGAGGACACGCCAATGAAGACATCGGCGCCCTTCAGGACCTCCTTGAGGGAGCCGTGGACGTGGCGGGGGTTCGTCGCCTCGGCCAGCGCCTTGCGCGAGGGGTGCATGCCTTCGGTGTCGTCGCCGGAGAGCGCACCGTCGCGGCCACAGCCGATGATGTCGCGCGCCCCCTGGGCGAGCAGCAGGCGAATGATCGCGTTGCCGGCCGCGCCGACGCCGGAGACGACGATGCGCACGTCTTCGATCTTCTTATTCACGATCTTGAGGGCGTTGATGAGCGCCGAAAGAACCACGATCGCAGTGCCGTGCTGGTCGTCGTGGAAGACGGGGATGTCGAGCTCGGCGCGCAGGCGCTCTTCAATCTCGAAGCAGCGAGGAGCGGAGATGTCCTCCAGGTTGATGCCGCCGTACGCGGGGGCGATCGCCTTAACGATGGAGATAATCTCCTCGGTGTCCTTGGTGTCCAGGACGACCGGCCACGCGTCCACGCCGCCGAACTCCTTGAACAGGACGGCCTTACCCTCCATGACGGGCAGGGCGGCCTCGGGGCCGATGTCGCCCAGGCCAAGGACCGCGGTGCCGTCGGAGACGACCGCGACCGTGTTGGCCTTCATGGTCAGCAGGTGGGCCTTCTGGGGCATGTCGTGGATGGCGGTGCACACGCGGGCCACGCCAGGCGTGTAGGCGCGCGAGAGGTCGTCGCGGTTACGCAGCGGCACCTTGGAGTGGATCTCCACCTTGCCGCCGATGTGGCTCATGAAGGTCTGGTCGGCGACCGAATCCGCGGTCACGCCAGGCAGCGCGCCGATGGCATCGCGCACCTCGCGGCGGTGCTCAGAATCGCGCATGTCGCACGTCAGGTCGATGATGATGTGCCCCCGGTCGGAGTCCGCAACGTCGAGGCCCTTGATCTCCGCTCCAGTCGAAGAGACTGCATCAACAATGGACGCGATGGAAGTCGTCTTCTCGTCCACCTCGATACGGTAGGAGGCGGTGTACGACGGCGATGTGCGCATGTCTGTCCTTTCGTTGGGCGCCCGGCCACAGTCGACCCGGCTGTCCTCAAGCGCTCATCCTAGGAAACTTTCCGCTCCCCCAGGAAGGGGAAGGCCACAACGTGGACACGTGCGAACGCTCGGGGACGAGGCCGGGGTGCTTCCTCGGGACACCGTGCACGAGGCCGGGGCGCACTATCGGAGCCGCGCGCATGACACGCACACGCACGTTCCGGATACGAGGAAGGGGGCCGGGATCGCAATCGATCCCGGCCCCCTTAGCGTTCGTGAGGGGTAACCTCAGGCGCCGACCATCTCCATGATCAGCTCACGCACGCGGGCGGCGTCAGCCT
>CALBAF010000404.1 GCA_937926415.1 uncultured Actinomyces sp. | reverse complement strand
TGCGCCCACCGGAGGCGCAAACTGCGCGGGGGCGGGGGCCTGCGGTGCGGTGGGAGCACCCGACCACGACGAGGCGGGAGTCCCCGCCTGGGGCGCAACGGGGCCGTCGGCTTGCTGCGGCCAGCCCAACCCCGACTGCATGGCCCTCGAGGGAATCTGTTCGTTACTCATACAAACAACCAATCACTTCGATGATTCCGAGAGCCAGACGAGGAAGAAGGGGAGGGCAACAATCAGGGCGAGGAGCACGATCCCAATAATTCCGCAGATAAGAGCCGTCGTTCGCGCGCCGCGCACGTCCCTCAGCACGTCCTCGGGGGCACCCAGGCTCTCGGCCTCACTAATGAGGCTCATGCTCCAGAACCACGCACCGAACGACACAAGCGGCCCCAGCGTCACAAAGCTGACGAGAGACATGATGCGCACCATGGACGCGTTCGAACGCACGCGCTCGATGGCGGGGTTCAGCGCGTACACGACCTGGCCGTACATCGGCTGCCCGTAGGCGGCGCCCGCGTTATACGCAGCCGGCCCACCGTATGCGGGCTGTTGGCCTGCTGGGGCCTGGCTGTAGGCGGGCTGGGTGCCGTACGAGGCCTGGGTGCCGTACGTGGGTTGCGCACCGTATGCGGGCTGGTTGCCGTAGGGGGTGTCTCCACCCGCGCCGTAGGGATTCGTGGGGTCGCTCATCGATAGCTCCGGTCAGAATGTGGGATCTTATCCTCCCACATCATACGAGCATCCCCCACGACTCGAAACATTCACCTCATTTTTCCCTCCGAGCTCCCGCAGCAACCCGACGCGACCCACCCCTCCTCGCCCAGGCCTCGTCTCAATAAAACGGTGCGGGGGCCGGCGTCCCGACCCCCGCACCACCCGACAAACGGGCGTCACGTCACAGCATGCAAGACACGCAGCCTTCGACCTCCGTGCCCTCCAGGGCCATCTGGCGCAGGCGCATGTAGTACAGGGTCTTGATGCCCTTCTTCCACGCGTAGATGTAGGACTTGTTCAGGTCACGCGTCGTCACCGTATCCGGGTAGAACAGCGTGAGCGACAGGCCCTGATCCACGTGCTGGGTGGCCACCGCGTAGGTGTCGATGATCTTCTCCGGACCGATCTCGTACGCGTCCTGGTAGTACTCCAGGTTCTCGTTCGACATGTAGGGCGCCGGGTAGTAGACGCGGCCGATCTTGCCTTCCTTGCGGATCTCCACGCGGGACACGATCGGGTGGATCGACGACGTCGAGTTGTTGATGTACGAGATGGAACCCGTCGGAGGCACGGCCTGCAGGTTCTGGTTGTACATGCCGTACTTGGCGACGTCGGACGCCAGGGCCTCCCAGTCCGCCTGGGTCGGAACCTTGATCGAGGAGGCTGCGAGCAGCTCACGGCACTTGTCCGTGGTGGGAGCCCACTCCTCGTCGATGTACTTGCGGAAGAACTCGCCCGACGCGTACTTCGACTCCTCGAAGCCCTCGAAGGTCTCGCCGCGCTCGCGCGCGATCTTGCACGAGGCCTTGATCGCCTCGAACAGGACCGTCATGAAGTACATGTTCGTGAAGTCGAGGGCCTCCTCGGAACCGTAGTGCACGTGCTCGCGCGCCAGGTACCCGTGCAGGTTCATCTGGCCCAGGCCGATCGCGTGGCTCATCGCGTTGCCACGGGCGATCGACGGGACCGATCCGATGTCCGACAGGTCGGAGACGGCCGTCAGGCCACGGATCGCCATCTCGATCGACTTCGAGAAGTCCGGGGAATCCATGGTCTTCGCGATGTTGAGCGAACCCAGGTTGCAGGAGATGTCCTTACCGACGTGGTCGTAGGACAGGTCATCCTTGTAGGTCGAGGCCTCGGACACCTGCAGGATCTCCGAACACAGGTTCGACATGGTGATGCGTCCCTTGATCGGGTTCGCCTTATTCACCGTGTCCTCGAAGACAATGTAGGGGTAGCCGGACTCGAACTGGATCTCCGCGATCGTCTGGAAGAAGCGACGAGCGTTGATCTTGCGCTTGTGGATACGGCCGTCGTCCACCATCTCGTGGTACTTCTCCGTCACCGAGATCTCGGAGAAGGGCACGCCGTACACGCGCTCCACGTCGTAGGGACTGAACAGGTACATGTCCTCGTTCTTGCGGGCCAGCTCGAACGTGATGTCCGGGATGACGACGCCCAGGGACAGCGTCTTGATGCGGATCTTCTCGTCCGCGTTCTCACGCTTGGTGTCCAGGAACTGCATGATGTCCGGGTGGTGCGCGTGCAGGTACACAGCGCCCGCGCCCTGACGCGCACCCAGCTGGTTCGCGTAGGAGAAGGAGTCCTCGAGCAGCTTCATGACGGGCACGACGCCGCTGGACTGGTTCTGAATCTTCTTAATCGGAGCGCCCGACTCGCGCAGGTTCGTCAGCTGCAGGGCGACACCGCCGCCGCGCTTGGACAGCTGTAGCGCGGAGTTGATGCCGCGCGCGATCGACTCCATGTTGTCCTCGATGCGCAGCAGGAAGCAGGAGACCAGCTCGCCGCGCGCCGCCTTGCCGGCGTTGAGGAAGGTCGGGGTGGCGGGCTGGAAGCGGCCCGTCATGATCTCATCGACGAAGCTGCGAGCCAGCTCGATATCGCCACGCGCCAGGTACAGGGACACCATGGCGACACGGTCCTCGAAACGCTCCAGGTAGCGCTTACCGTCGAAGGTCTTGAGCGTGTACGACGTGTAGTACTTGAACGCGCCCAGGAACGTCGGGAAGCGGAACTTGTGGGCGTAGGCCTGCTTGTACAGCTCCTTGATGTCTGCGAACTCGTACTGGTCCAGGACGTGCTTCTCGTAGTAGCCCTCGTCCACCAGATACTTCAGCTTCTCTTCCAGGTCGTGGAAGAACACCGTGTTCTGGTTGACGTGCTGGAGGAAGTACTGGCGAGCCGCCGCACGGTCCGCGTCGAACTGGATGCGTCCGTTCGCGTCGTACAGGTTAAGCTGCGCGTTCAGCGCGTGGTAGTCCAGCTCCGGGGAGGGAGCTTCCTCTACGCCTGTGTCGGTGTAGTTTTCTGCCAAAACTGTTCCAGTCCTTCGCGAACTCTGGAGACGTCCTCGGGCGTACCGAGGAGCTCGAACTTATACATGTGGGGGACCCCCAGCTTGGCCGCGATGATGTCGCCCGCGATGCAGTAGGCCTTGCCGAAGTTGGTGTTTCCCGACGAGATGACGCCCCTGCACAGGACTCGATTGTCGGGGTCATTGAGGAACTTGATGACCTGTTTGGGCACCGCTCCCTTGAGATTGCCGCCGCCGTAGGTGGGCACGATGAGCACGTACTCGTCGGTCACGCGCAGGGGTTCATCCTTGGGAAGCAACGGGATTCGCGCCGCCGGGAGGCCGAGTTTTTCGACAAAACGGCGGGTGTTGCCCGTCGCCGACGAGAAGTAGACGACGCTGCCCATGATGATCCTTCCTGCTTGGCGGGATGCTGAACCTCTAGTGTCTCACCCCCGAGGCCCGGGCGGCGGGTCCTCACGGCCAGTTGGCTGCTCATTTCCCCGCATCGATGATGCGTTTCACTCCTCGCCGATGCGAGCGCGTGCGTGCCGTTTCCGCGTGAGTGAGCCCCGGCCTCGTTCCCGCCCAGATACGCGAAAGTCCCAGCCTCGCGACCGGGATTTGTCGGCGCGACTCAGGCCTGCAGCGCCAGGGGGGCAGCTGCGGCGGCGACAGCCTTGATGCGGTCGGGGCGGAAGCCGGACCAGTGATCCTCGCCGGCCACGACGACGGGCGCCTGCTGGTAGCCGAGGCCCTTAATGAAGGCGAGGGATTCCGCGTCCTGGGTGACGTCGATCTTCTCGTAGGAGACGCCCTGCTTGTCGAGGGCGCGGTAGGTCGCGTCGCACTGGGGGCAGCGGGGCTTGGAGTAGACTGTGATCGACATGTTCGTGTCTCCTTGCGGCTCAAGGCCGGACGTTGGCATCCTGCGTTGTCTTTCTGGCGGCTCGTTCGCCGCGAACACCACAACACTACACCTCGTGGCCACCCACGCAAGCGACCCCTAGATGTTGTGTGCGCCGCCCCTACTGTGGACGAGGCGGGAGGGGTCTGTGGATGGAGCGAGCGGTCAGGATCAGGGAGGGGCCTTCAGGGTTTGTCGCCCCCTCATCACGGGTGCGCGCAGATGCGCGCAAACATTGGGGTTTGCGACTAACCTACGGGCACATTTAGGGGCCTCCAACATCCTCGCACACGCCTGTGTGCCCTGTGGACGAGCACATCACCACCCTGTGTATAACCGCTTGCCAACCACCCAAAAGATGTCGAGCGTCACACTCTATAGAGAGAGCCTTGGGCGTGTCGCACCCGCACATCTAGGGGTCGTTGGTGACTAAGCGCCCCTAGATATAGGGGTGAGTGGCATTTTCGGCGAAATGGCTGGAATCCTGCGGAAAGGCGGTTGAAGGATGGCTGGACGGGCCGGTCGCGGACGGCCTCGGCGGCTGATGCGCCCTACATGTAGGTGCCGGTGCAAGCCCTAGATCTAGGGGGCGTGGTGCACCCTCCATCTAGGCAGCACCTCCCAGCCGCTGCGCTCCAGTGGGCTCTACCCCGCGAAAAAACTCGCCCAGCACGGGGCTTCCACCGGCATTTCCGCGAAAAAGTTCGCCCGACAACGGGCCCCCTCGTGCTCAACCGCGAAAAACTTCGCCCAGCACGCCATAAAACGCCCATTTTGGGCCATTTTGAGCACGCAGGGCGAACTTTTCGCGCACACCCCCACATCAGGCCGCGCAGGGCGAACTTTTTCGCGCACAGGGCACAACGACATGGCGGCTTTGAAACCAACAACACCACTGCAACCGCCGATGCAGGCCAGCATGAAACCCCCATCACCACTGCGCACCCCTGAACAGCAACCGATGAAACCGACAACACCTCTGCGACCAAAAAACACGCCAAAAACGCCCATTTCGCACCCGCAAAGGCGACGCCGGTTTCAACAGGCCCAACTCACCAGCCCGCAAAGGCGATGACGGTTTCAGTTGAGGCTCGCCCTGCGCGAGCAAAGGCGACGCCGGTTTCAGACAACCACGCCGCGCGCAGCTACAAGCCCACTCCTCAGAAAACTCGCATGCAATTCGATTGGATGAAGTTTCAACGAAGCCTGAAAACGTTGCAATTCCAACGATCTGATTTCAAGATTTGAAAGGGTCGTGGAGGAATTGCATGCGAAATTGGGGGTGGGCACAGGAATGTGGGAAGCGACCACTGGATACGAGTCCTGCGGGATGGAGGGGCCCAGCTGCGGTGCCCGCGGGCGGCAGCAGAGGCTGGCCAGGCAGCACACAGACACCCCGAC
>CALBAF010000403.1 GCA_937926415.1 uncultured Actinomyces sp. | reverse complement strand
TCGAGCCGAACTCCACCGTTACCGTCCACTTCTCCACCGGATCCGCCATGGTCAAGGTTCCCGACCTCACCGGCAAGACCCAGGAGGACGCCCGCAAGGCCCTCAAGGACGCCGGCTACAAGTACAAGATACAGGTCGATCCGCTGGACTGCATGGGCTGCGGGAACTGCGCGGACATCTGCCCCGCCAGCGCCCTGGAGATGAAGCCCATCGCCACTCAGGACGGCGAGATCGACAACTGGACCTTCGCCATCGAGAACGTCCAGGACAAGGAGAACGCGGGCAGCAAGTTCACCGTACAGGGCAGCCAGTTCCAGCGCCCGCTCCTGGAGTTCAGCGGCGCCTGCTCGGGCTGCGGCGAGACGCCCTACACCAAGCTGATCACCCAGCTGTTCGGCGACCGCATGATCATCGCCAACGCCACGGGCTGCTCCTCCATCTGGGGCGGTTCGGCGCCCAGCATGCCCTACACGACCAATGCCAAGGGGCGTGGACCTGCGTGGGCGAACTCCCTCTTCGAGGACAACGCCGAGTACGGATTTGGGATGAAGCTCTCGCTCAACGTGATGGTGAACTATCTGGTCGAGGCCATGGAGAACCTGCTGAAGCTGGACATCCCCCAGGAGGACAAGGCCGTGCTTCAGGAGTGGCTGGACACCCACGAGGACGGCGAGAAATCCCGCGAGTCGGCCGCCAGGGTCGAGGAGCTGCTGGACAAAATGTTCTGCTGCTCCTGCGGCGAGTGCGGATGCGGCGACGAGGCGGTGCTCCGCGAGTACGCGCAGATCGAGAAGTACCACGATTACCTGGTGAAGAAGTCCGTCTGGATCTTCGGCGGCGACGGCTGGGCCTACGACATCGGCTACGGCGGGCTCGACCACGTGCTGGGCAGCGGGGAGGACGTCAACATCCTGGTGATGGACACCGAGGTCTACTCCAACACGGGCGGACAGTCCTCCAAGGCCACGCCCGTCGGAGCGGTGGCGCAGTTCGCGGCATCGGGTAAGAAGGTCCGGAAAAAGGACCTCGGCACGATGGTCATGAACTACGGAAACGTCTACGTCGCTCAGGTGGCGATGGGCGCCGACCCCAACCATCTGGTTAAGGTCCTGAAGGAGGCGGAGTCCTACAGGGGGCCGTCCCTGATCATCGCATACGCACCCTGCATCAACCACGGGATCGTCAAGGGGATGGGCTTCTCCCAGAAGGAGTCCAAGCTGGCCGTCGAGGCCGGGTACTGGCACCT
>CALBAF010000402.1 GCA_937926415.1 uncultured Actinomyces sp. | reverse complement strand
AGTGGCCTTGTTTTTCTTCTGAGGTGTCGGTGTTGTTGACGATGAGTTGACTGAGAGGGAACGGGCCGGTTGTTTCGGTGGTGGTGACCAGGCCGTTAATGGTCTGGGTGTCTCCCGTGAAGGGGTTGGTGGCTGTGCCTGCCCAGGTGGTGGTGAGTGTGATGGTGCGTGTGGCACTGGGGTATGGGCCGTCGAGGAAGGATTTCCACCCGTTGGGTGCCTTGTAGTAGTGGCGGATCAGGGCGGGGTCGGTGTTGGGGTCCATGCCTTCTTGCCAGGGCATTCCCGGCGAGGTCGTGGTGAGGTCCGGGGTTCCGTCTCCCCAGCTCCACGTGTAGGACGTCGCCGTGAATGTCACAGTGACGTCGCGGCCGAACATCGTAACTACATGGGTTTGTGTAGGGCGTGTAGCCGAGACGATTGTTGGGATGTACTTGTTCGTGTAGGACACCCCCTCGGGCCGCTTGTGCAGGCCAGCGCCGTCGGCGTGGATGACGGCAGTAGCTAGGTAGAGGAGGTCTCGTGTCGAGGGTGTGCGGCCTGGATCCTGATCGGAACCTCCCTCAGGATCAGCAGGCAGCGGGCAGTTATCGACCGTGTCATCGTCGGAGACTGTGGGACTGTTGGGTGCCTTGTTCACGTACAGGTTCTTACAACGTGCAGAGTCCTCGTATGTCTGCGCAGCAGGACTTGTATTGAAAAAGTTCGTGAGTCTAGGGATGTCGTCAGCCGGATTATGATTTCCAAAAGGGGCACCGGGATCAGGTTCGTTATCACCGAGTAGCCCCTGAATTACTGCATCTCCACCTTCAGTGTAATTGTTCAGTTGCACGTCAGGTTCGCCAAACGCCCAACCTGCTGTGGGCATGTAAGTCAGGCAAAGACATGTGGCGAGAGTACAGATAGTGCTAGGCATATGTGTTTTAGTCTTATTCATCGCCAGCAAATCTTCCCTGCGTTTCAATCCACTGTCCGTCCCGCCATGTCATAATCAGGGTCAGCGTGGATTTATACCTTGAGGTAGCGGTGTGTACTTTCGTTTTGGTGCAGTAAGTTCCGTCGTATGAATCGACACGATATTTCACGACGATAGAACCTTCAGGAACATCCTTTCCGTTCGCTTGAATCGGCTCAACACGAAGAACATGAGTGATGTTCGATTCCATTCCGTAGGTCCATCCACTGTCGTATCGTGCGTTAACGTCTCGGACTATCGCCGATGCAAACTGTGAAGTTGGGGAGGACATGTCCGCGAATGGTTGCGTGTCTCCGGTGTTCCACGCGTAGACCAACAGTGCGAGGTAGTGCTCTGCTGCTGCTTCGGCGCCTCGTTCTGTGTTTTCTTTGGCTTCTTCGGGTAGTTCGGGCTTGGTGTAGGTGTCTACTGCGAACTCTGCGGGGCGTACGAGGACTCCGTCGGGGCCGATTGCATAGCCGCCTGACATCGGAGGTTCGCTCGATGCTGACGGTATGGGCGCTGGATGCACGGTGGGTGTTGCGGTGGTGCTGGGGTGATTGGTCCACGAGCTGATGCTCGCGCCCAGCGTGTAGGCACCAACAGCTGCCACAGCGACCAGTACGGTGAGCCCGATACCCATTGCCCACGGGCGTAGTGCTGCTCTCTTGGCAGCCATAGCGCGTTTCTTGCGGCTTGATGTCGGGGTGAGGAAGTCTTGCTCTTCTTCCTCGGTGACGGGTCGCTCGGATAGGGGTGGGACCTTCATGGTGTGTGTGCCTCCACGGTGAGGTGTCCTCCGGCGCCCCCACCGTTGGGAGCGCGTCCTTTCTTATCAGGGTACGCGCAGAACCGACACGAAATACCAAGAATGCTGCGCAACCATCACGCAAATCCTCCCACTCAAGCTCCGAAAACCGCACGAACGTGCACCGTGTAGCTATGAAGGCTTAAATTGTGTCACTAGGCTGCGAAGAGTTGCCCTCAGATGCTGTTGTTGTTTACCTCATGGCGCTGTTCAAGAATCCTCTGAAGCTGATGAAGACGCTCAGCAAGACCGGATGACTCAGCGTAGATGTAAGTGCCCAAAATACCGCGAGTGAGTAGTACCTCATAAATCTGAGTCACGTACTTTCCTAGCTGTTCGTCGGTGGTGGTTTCATTAGCGAGGGTGTTGTTCGCTTTTCCTCGACGGTCATAGTAATGATCACGATTAACTCTGAATTTGCCACTTGAATCAATCTCGACATCAGGGCCGATGATTACACCAGCGTAGTTGAGATCGTATCCTTGAATCGTGTGAATCGATCCGACCTCGTAAAATGCGTTCGGAGAATGAGCCCAAGAGTTTGTGGTTCTGTTCCAATGCATGCCAACCCCATCAAGTTCGATGTCATAAGGCGCGGCCATGGAATTGCTTCCTTTGCTTACCCATGGCCATGCATAACCGGCAATAGTGCGCGATAGGCCGAATTCTTCCTCGCGCCTCTTCAGTGCCGCACGCATTTCCTGGAAGTCGGTGAATATCCTAAAGTCGTATCCCTCGAAATTTGGAACTAATTCAGGTGTGATTGGATTCTCGCTGAAAATCGTCCGAATGAGCCTCTTATAGCGTTGAATCTCATTGATTTGCATCCTCATTTGACTTGTGAGTGGGAAATGAAGCATGTTCCTCTTTGCGGAAGCAATGGCATCGTCCCATCTATCCTCACTTAGATCAGCCGGTCTGACGGCCTGTCCTTTGTCCAAAAGTAGAATGAGGTTCTTTGAGCAATGGCGAGCCCAGTCAAGTTGGTCATGGCAATTTCCAGCTGGATCATCCTCTGGATATAGTGCCCTATTGTAGTCGCGAAAATCATTGAGAAGTTTGCCATTTGCCTGTGCGGCAAAACGGTTGAGTCGATGAGCCTCGTCTACGATTAGTAGGTCAAACTTTGTATTTTTCTCTATGAGAATTTTTGGAATATCGAATGGAGATAGAAGCATGTCGACGCTCAGCCCATCCACAGATTTAAAAACCTTCTTAATGGTGTCTCGTAGAGATGCTTGGGGAATGACTAGGCCGATGTTTAACCGATGTCTATTGGTTGCTACAGGTACTTCAAGGTTATCTGACGATAGAGGGTCTTCATCGCTAGATATATTGTATCCAGACGCATAGTCTGCAATAAGTTTCATTAGGTAGACGGCGAGAATCGTTTTTCCTGTTCCCGCACCTCCCTCGATGACGATTTCTTGAAGGTCTGATCGGTTTTGCTTGAGGCGTTCAATGATCCCTTCGGAAATCGATGTAACTGTTGCTTCTTGTTCTTCGTTGAGCTGCTTAAATGGAGAATACTTATAGAGGTCAGAGTTTTCGATCTCGTACTTCGATTGGCTAAACAGCCCGTGTGCATTTCTCAGACTCTCGAAGATGTCTTCGAAGATGCGACGATATTGTTCGCGAAGATAGTAGTCTGCGTCAACGATACCGTTGTTTGCATTCAGGACCTTCCGTTGTCCGTCGCCTGTGAATAGATTGATTAGTGTGGATTCAAGGTCCAAGCATGCGGACTTATTGAACTTCTCATGAAGAATGACATGGGTGAGTCTGAGATTTCGTTTCTGACTATTATCGAGATGTTGGCGCATTCTCTTGTCGTAGTCGAGCGTCTCTCCAACATATACCTCTTTTGGCGAGCTAAGAATATAGACAACGGGCCAGTTTGTTAGCCTTGAATCCGTTGTTACGAGACTTTTCACCGGCTCCTCTGCGAACGGGCGACATGAAATCGTGTAGTTTTCATGCACTGATTCAGAGCTTGTCATACTTTGTGCTCCGTCCCTTGCTGAGCGAAACGGGGTACTTTTGCCTCGTTTTCGTAAGTTTTTCAAGGATGAGTTCGTTGGGCGCGCAGCCAAGCTTCATTGCAAGAAGATGGCAATACGTAAGAACGTCAGCGAGCTCCTCTTTGATGCCGACGGTGTCCTCTGGCTCGCCCCATTGAAAGCACTCGATGAGCTCTCCCGCTTCAATCACGATGGATTTTGCGAGGTTCTCGGGCGAGTGGAACTGATCCCAGTCGCGTTCCCTCACAAATGCTCGCAGCTCTTGGTCGACGTCGATATCGCTCATGCATGCGACTATACCTTCGTGTGTCACTTTGTGGCCAAGTGCTGCGCGTGTGTGTTCTGCGGTCCAGGTCGCCCACGCCTGCACATCCTCCCGCACCCGCGCACAGAATCGCACAAATGTGCAGTTATGGTGCGCATCACCGCACGAGTGTGCGTCGCTCCAGCAAGCAACAGGGCGGTTCGTATCAATCTGTATCGCACGATATTTGTCTGGACTAACGCCCCCGCCCACACGTCAGACAAATCAGCCCACAACCGCCGCA
>CALBAF010000401.1 GCA_937926415.1 uncultured Actinomyces sp. | reverse complement strand
CGGCGAACCCCGCACCCTTCGCCCAGCAAGCCCCGGCGCCCGGCGGCGCATACCCCGCTCCCTCCGGCGTACCCTACGGCGGATACACGGCCCCGGCCTCGCGGGATGCCTTCGCGTCGCCCACCGTCATCGTGACGAAGAAGGGTCCGGGCTGGGTCGCCCTCCTCTGCGCGATGCTCCTGACGATTGGCCTGACCCTCGGCGCCGTGTTCCTCGTGCGCCCGGCGATGCTGCGCGCCTCCGCACCCACGAACCTGAACGGGGGAACGGTTGCGACCGTGCCCGCGTCGAACAGCTCCGGGACGGATTGGACGGACGTTGCCGCCGCTGTGTCGCCCGCCGTCGTGACCATCCAGGCGCAGGGCGCATCCTCGGGCGGTACCGGATCCGGTGTCGTCTACGACGCGCAGGGCGACATCGTGACCAACTATCACGTTATCGCGTCTGCGCTTGGCGGTGGCCAGATCCAGGTGACCCTCGCCGATGGGCGCCTCTACAGCGCCGAGGTCGTCGGTCACGACAAGACCACCGACCTGGCCGTTATCCGCCTGGACAACCCGCCCTCGAACCTCACCGTTGCGCGTTTTGCGTCCTCCGCGAACCTCGAGGTCGGTGCCCCCGTTATGGCGATCGGCGCGCCCCTGGGCCTGTCGAACACGGTGACGACAGGCATCGTCTCCGCGGTCAACCGCCCCGTCGAGGTCTCCGTGGACGAGGACTCCTCGTCGCAGGACTCGACCCAGGCGTCCTCTGATCTCGTGGTGACGAACGCGATCCAGATCGACGCGTCGATCAACCCCGGTAACTCGGGCGGCCCGCTTTTCGACGCGACCGGCGCAGTCATCGGAATTAACTCCTCGATCAAGTCGATCTCCTCGTCCTCAGACGGGCAGGCGGGCTCGATCGGCCTGGGCTTCGCGATTCCCTCCGACCTGGTCGTGTCCATTGCGGACCAGCTCATCGCCTCCGGCACCGCCTCGCACGGCATGCTCGGCGTGACCGTCAGGTCCGCGACCACGACCGTCGGTTCCGACACCTACGTGGGCGCTGAGGTTCAGGACGTGTCCGCAGGTTCCGGCGCCTCCGTGGCGGGCATCCGCGCCGGCGACGTCATCGTCAAGGTCGAAGGCCAGGAGGTCTCCAGCGCCAAGCAGCTGATCGGCTACGTGCGCCGCTACAAGGCCGGCGACACCATCACCATGACGATCGTGCGCAATGGGCAGACGCAGGACGTGTCCGTGCGCATTCAGTGAGCTGAGCGCGTGCGCTGAGCGCGTGCGCGCATCCGTTGTGGCGTGATGTGTGCGCCGCGCGCTGACGAGGCCCGCCGCCCCGGTTGAGGGGCG
>CALBAF010000400.1 GCA_937926415.1 uncultured Actinomyces sp. | reverse complement strand
GAGCCAATTTGAGCAGCACCTGCGCGCCGTCTTGGACCTGCCGCTGGGTTCCACGGAGCTGAGTGCCCCGGGCACGCACGTCGTCATGGTGAACCTGCTCGGCTCCTCCTACGCCCAGCCCGCGCGCGCCCTCGCCGCCGCATTTGCTGCCGGGGGAGCGGGCGCG
The DNA here is from genome assembly GCA_937926415.1 of uncultured Actinomyces sp. Classification (GTDB taxonomy): domain Bacteria; phylum Actinomycetota; class Actinomycetes; order Actinomycetales; family Actinomycetaceae; genus Pauljensenia. Next base: position 2,924 of record CALBAF010000400.1, on the reverse strand, counting down.
AAGGTGCACCTCTACGGCAAGGAAGTGCGCCCCGGACGCAAGCTCGGCCACGTCACCGTCGTCGACGCGGATCCCGCGCTCGCTCTCGAGCGCGCACGCGCGGCCGTGAGCGCCCTGAAGGGCGAGGCCCCCACCGACTAACCCCCACCAATCCGCGGCCGAGGGACCAGGTGCCCCGGCCTCGTCCCCTCCCGAAAGGATCGACCGTGACCACCGACCTCGACATCCAGCTGACCGCCACAGGCGACAACCCGCTCGTCGGCGTTGTCATGGGCTCCGACTCCGACTGGCCCACGATGGAGGCCGCCGTCGGCGCACTCGCCGAATTCGGCATCGCCTGCGAGGTTGGCGTCGTCTCCGCCCACCGGATGCCCGAGGATATGGTCGCCTATGGTCGCTCCGCCTCGGAGCGCGGCCTGCGTGTCATCATCGCCGGAGCCGGGGGAGCAGCCCACCTGCCCGGCATGCTCGCGGCCCTCACCGAGCTGCCCGTCATCGGCGTGCCCGTGCCCCTCAAGCACCTCGACGGCGTCGACTCCCTGCACTCCATCGTCCAGATGCCCGCGGGTGTGCCCGTCGCGACCGTGTCCATCGCAGGCGCGCGCAACGCGGGACTGCTTGCCGCCCGGATCCTTGGCGCCGGTGAGGGGGAGCGCGCAGAATCCCTGCGTGCCTCGATGCGTTCCTTCCAGAAGGACCTTCGCGACGTGGCCAGCGCAAAGGGGGCGGCCCTCGCCCAGCGCGTCTCCCAGGCGCGCTAAGCGACGTACACACAAGCCTCGCGCGGGTAGGCGCGAGGGGGCGGCGCGTCGTATCCTGAAGCCATGAGCATTCTCGTTTGTGGCGGCGCCGGCTACATCGGCGCACACGTTGTCCGCCTCCTGCGTCAGCGCGGGGATCGCGTCGTCGTCGTCGACGACCTGTCCACCTCCAACGCGGCCAGGATCGGGGACACGCCCCTGGTTCGCCTCGATGTCGCTACCGATGAAGCCCGTTCCGTTCTCTCCAACCTCATGGTGGACGAGGACGTCACGGCCGTCATCCATTTCTCCGCCCGCAAGCAGGTCGGCGAGTCCGTCGCGCGCCCCGCCTGGTACTACCAGCAGAACATCGGCGGCATGGCCAACGTGCTGTCGGCCATGGAGGACGCCGGCGTCGACCAGATGATCTTCTCCTCGTCGGCCGCCGTCTACGGCATTCCCACCGCCGAGGTCGTCACCGAGGACATGGCCGGACACCCCATCAACCCATACGGCGAGACCAAGCTGATCGGCGAGTGGATGATGGCCGACTGCGAGCGCGCCTGGGACCTGAAGTGGATCGGCCTGCGCTACTTCAACGTGGCGGGCGCCGGCTGGCCCGACCTGGCCGACCCGGCCATCATGAACCTGATCCCCATGGTCCTCGACCGCATCGAGCGCGGTGAGAGCGCCAAGATCTTCGGCACCGACTACGACACCCCGGACGGCACCTGCATCCGCGACTACATCCACGTCCTGGACCTGGCCGAGGCCCACATCGCAGCGCTCGACGTGCTCGCCGAGGGACGCCAGCCCGACCACCACACCTACAACGTGGGCACCGGCCTGGGCACCTCCGTACGCGAGATCATCGACGGCCTGCGCCGCATCATCGGCTGGGATTTCCCGGTCGAGGAGCTGGACCGCCGCGCCGGCGACCCGCCCAAGCTGATCGGCGACCCGCAGTCCATCGGCGTGGACCTGGGCTGGAAAGCCAACAACGGCCTCGATGAGATCCTCACCTCCGCGTGGGAAGGCTGGCAGGCGGGTCCGCGCCCGATCACCGTCCCCGGAGCCTGAGCGCCTCGTAGAACGTAAAGAAACCCCGGCCTCGTTCCTTCACAAGGAACGAGGCCGGGGCTTTCGTCTCGTCTGTGACGCTTCGCAGCGGAGCGAGCGTTACACCCCGTCGACCTGGTTGAGGTCGGCTGTCGTCAGCTTGCCCGCACGCAGCTTGGCGAAGAAGTCGTCCGCGGTTGTGTCGCGCAGCAGAACCGCTGAGGCGCCGGCGTTCGTCGTGAAGTTCAGGGACTCGATCGGCGGGACGCCCATCATTTGATTCGATGAGGCGCCGCGCAGCGCCCACACGAGCGAGGCAACCGTCAGCACGGAGGAATCCTCATCCACCGTGAACGAGCGGGAGCCGGCGCGCTCCACGCGCAGGGTCTTCGCGGGATTAACGAGGGTCGAGGGCGAGGCAGCCGAAGAAATGACCTTCGAAATCACCTGACGCTGACGCTTCGTGCGGCCGATATCGCCCTCGGGATCCTGGTAGCGCATACGCGAGAACTGCAGGGCCGTCGTGCCGTCCACCGTGTGGCAGCCGGCGGTCCACTTCAGGCCGGAATACTGGTCGTCCGCGTCGTTGTCGTAGCACAGCTCGACGCCGCCGACGGCGTCCACCATGTCGGGCACCGCGCCCATGCCGATCTGGACGAAGTGATCGACTTTGAGTCCCGTCAGCTTCTCGACGGTCTCCACGAGCAGCTGCGGGCCGCCGTAGGCGTAGGAGGCGTTGATCTTGTCCCAGCCGACGCCCGGGATCTCCGCGTAGGTGTCACGCGGGATCGACAGCGCGACCTTCTGCCCGTTCGGGGCGACGTTGACGAGCATGATCGAGTCGGCTCGTTCGGACTCGTCGAAGCCATCCTTGACGGCTCCATCGGCTCGGGAGTCAGACCCGGCCAGCAGGTAGGTTGTTCCCGCAGTGTCGGCAGCCCCCGACAGGGCGCTCACGCGGCCCATGTTTGTATTGGCATCCCACATGAGGAAACCGCCCCACGCGAGGATGAGGACCAGGAGCAGGCAGAGGGTCTTGAGAATCGGGCGGCGGCGCTTGCGGCGCCTCGGCTTGGCCACCGGAGCGGAGGGAGTGCGAGGCGGGGCAGCGGGCGTGGGGGCTGC
>CALBAF010000399.1 GCA_937926415.1 uncultured Actinomyces sp. | reverse complement strand
GCACGGCGGCGGTGATCTCGCGGTGGATGGCTCGGGCTTCGGCGTCGTCTGTCGCGGTAAAGCGCGCGGTGACGCGGGGCTGGCCGGAGGCGATGGCAATGTCCCAGGATTCGAGCCTGGTGACGGAGCGGGCGGCGGCCTCGACTTCTTCGGGGGCCCGTCCGGGCGCCAGCGTCGTGACCGTCATGATGGTGCGATAGGACGGCATGACACTCCCCCGGGTTCGTATGAAAAAACCGCGGCACGGTGGCCGCGGATGGTCGGGGTGACAGGATTTGAACCTGCGACCCTCTGCTCCCAAAGCAGATGCGCTACCAAGCTGCGCTACACCCCGTTGGACTGGTGTCCGGTGCCCCATCATACGGGAGGGGCGTGTAAATGTCGCGCACGTGGACAATACCCGCTACGATCTTCGTGTCCCCTTCGGGGGTACGCGGATGTAGCTCAATGGTAGAGCCTCTGCCTTCCAAGCAGATCACGCGGGTTCGATTCCCGTCATCCGCTCCACAACTGGGAAAGCCCCGGGCCACTCGGCCCGGGGCTTTCGCGTTACACCCTCACACTCACGCGCTCTCGGGGAACGTGGAGGTGTCGATGACGTAGCGGTAGCGCACGCGCGAGGCAACGATATTGTCGTACGCCTCGGTGATGTCCTCGCCGGTGATCATCTCGACCTGCGGGATGACACCGTGGGCGGCGCAGAAGTCGAGCATCTCCTGGGTTTCGGCGATGCCGCCGATCTGGGAGCCAGCGAAGGACTTGCCGCCGTTGACGAAGGCGCGCAGCGGCAGGGAGACGGGCTCGGTGGGCAGGCCCACGTCGACGAAGACGCCGTAGGGGCGCAGGGCGGCCATGTAGCCGGCGTAGTCAAGCCCGTCGGCGGACACGGTGCACAGGATCAGGTCGAAGGAGCCACGCAGGGACTCAAGCACGCCCTCCTCGCTGGTGGCATAGAAGTGGTCGGCGCCGAAGCGGCGGGCGTCAGCCTCCTTGGAGCGGCCGTGGGAGATGACGGAGACGTCCGCGCCCATGGCCTTGGCGATCTGCACGCCCACGTGTCCGAGGCCGCCCATGCCGAGGATGGCCACGCGCGAGCCCGGGCCCACGTTGTAATGCTTGAGCGGCGAGTAGGTGGTGATACCGGCGCACAGGAGGGGCGCGCAGGCGGAGAAATCGAGCGACTCCGGCACGTGCAGGGCAAAGTCCTCGCGCACGGTGAAGCCGCGCGAGTAGCCGCCGGTCGTCGGGTTACCCTCAGCATCGGCGCGGTAGGTCCACAGAGTGCCGGGCATCGAGGTGCACCACTGCTCGTAGTCGGATTCGCACGTCTCGCACGTGCCACAGGAGCCGACCATGCAGCCCACGCCCACGCGGTCCCCCACCTTGAACTTGGTGACGCCGGGGCCGACCTTGGCGACGGTGCCGACGAACTCGTGGCCGGGCACGAGCGGGTAGGACACGGGGCCCCACTCGCCGCGGGCGGCGTGGATGTCGGAGTGGCAGATGCCCGCGTAGGCGACGTCGAAGTAGATCTCACCCTCGCCGGGTTCGCGGATGTCGATCTGCAGGGGGTGGAACTGGGTGGTGGCATCGTCACAGCCGTAGGCGATCACGCTGGGCATGAGAACTCCTTTGTCCGGTCAAATGGATTGCTCCAAGCATACTCCAGAAACAAAAACCCCGGCGCGTAAGCGCCGGGGCGGTGGGGTGGCTGACGGGACTCGAACCCGCGACGTCCTGGACCACAACCAGGTGCTCTACCAACTGAACTACAGCCACCATCGCGTCGCCGTGAAGGCAACGGGTAGAGTTTAGCACTACCCACCCGAGCTTGGAAACTCGAGCACTGCTCTCACGACGGTGGCATGCATCACCAGTGGGCGCGGGCGGAGATCGCGTCGGCGAAGTTGCCGAGCGCGCCAGGCGTGGCGCCCAGGTAGAGGTCGGCGTCCACGAGGGAGACCTCCATGACCAGGAAGGAGCCCTTGCCGTCGGGGACCAGGTCCACGCGGTTGAAGAGGAACTGCTCGTCGTGGCCCAGGCGCGAGCGCACGTAGCCGTGCAGGACCCGGCGGATCTCCTCGCCCCACTTCCACGCAACGGAGTCGGCGGCCTCGGCGGTCACCACGGCCTCGTGCGCCGAGGGATCACTGATCGACGAGGGGTGTAGCGCGGAGCGCTTCTCGACGGCGTGGGAGACCAGGCCATTGAAGAAGACGAGCGAGATCTCGCCGTGCAGGTCGATCTCCTCGACGTAGCGCTGGATCATGACGGAGCGGCCCTCGCCGAGCAGGCCCTGGACCTGGCGCATGGCAGCCTGACGCTGGCGCGTGTCAACGGTCGTGTAGCGGCCAATGTCGCGCACGCCGGAGGACACGGCGGGCTTGACGACGAACTCACCGAAGGCCGGGAAGCGCGTGTGGATCTGGTGCTTAGACAGGTTCTGCTCGGGCTCCAGCCAATTCGTGGGAATCGTGGGCATGCCCAGGGCGGCCAGTTCCTTCAGGTAGTGCTTGTCCGTGTTCCAGTTCAGCACGTCCGCGGAGTTCTGCACGCGACGCAGCTGCTTCGTCCACTCCAGGAAAGCGGGGCGGTCGCTCGCGTAGTCGGACACGGAGCGCACAACGACCATGCCGGCCTCGGACCAGTCGACGTCGGGGTCATTCCACACCTTGATCTGGGGGTCGCAGCCGCGCGCCGCCAGCTCGTCGAGCAGACCTTCCTCGCCTTTGAAGAGGTTGGGCATGGACTTGCAGGTCACCAGCGTGACTTTGGGATGGGCCGTCATAGTGTTCTTTCTGTCGTGGGGATGAAGGATGAACGAGGTCGTGGCTGGGTTTTCACCGCAGGCCGAGCGGGCGCTGCGCGGCCTCGGTCAGCAGTTCGGTCAGCAGGTCCGGGTAGGACAGGCCCGAGGCCGCCCACATCTGCGGGTACATCGAGATGGGCGTGAAACCGGGCATCGTGTTCACTTCGTTGATGATGACGGTGTCGGTCGCCTCGTCGAGGAAGAAGTCGACGCGCGCCAGGCCCTCGCACTCGAGGGCGTCGAAGGCACGCCACGCGGTCTCGCGGATGCGATCGGCGTATTCGGGGGTGACGTCTGCCGGGCAGGACAGGCCGACGACGTCGTCCACGTACTTGTGCTCGTAGTCGTAGAACTCGCCCTCGGGGACGACGATCTCGCCCAGGGGCGCGGTGCCGCTGCGCCAGTCGGAGCGCGAGCCGAGGACA
>CALBAF010000398.1 GCA_937926415.1 uncultured Actinomyces sp. | reverse complement strand
CATCGCGTCGACCGCCGCGCGCGGCGACAAGGCCGACGCGCCGTCGAGCCTGGATGACGAACTCTTCTCCGCTGCCCCCGAGGTCACGGAGATGCCCTCACGCACGGGCGCACACTGGCTGTCCTTCCTGCTCTTCCTGCTGCTCGTGCCCGCCGGCTGGTATCTGGCCGCCGACGCGGGTGCCCGCATGACCCTGGCGGACGCCGCCCCCATGTACTCGGGCGTCGCTTCGATCCTGGCCCTGGGCGAGATCCTCGGCGCGATCATCATCTCCGCGATCCTTTTCGTGACCGCGCGCCGCTCGTCGCTGGGCGCATGGCTGATGGGCATCGTGACTCTCGTCGTGGGTCTGCCGTGGCTCATGGCCCCCGGCATCACGAAGGCGTCGGTGCTGTCTACGCTCACCGCGCTGACCAACACGGGCTCCCTGGGCGCGAACCTGTCGCATCACCTGCAGGCCTCCGGCTACTCCGGCCGATTCGCGCTGCTGGGCATCGCCCTCATGGGCCTGGCCTACGTGTCCCACTCGGCACGCCGCACGGGCCGCGCCGAGGAAGCGCTGCGCATCTCGCTCGAGTCCACCAACCCGGCGGGCGCCTTCTACTCCAAGCGCGCCCGTAAGAAGGCAGCGAAGGACGCGGCCCGCAAGTGAAAACACTGATTCCCGCCAGCGCGATCGAGCTCGAGGGTCCGTGGACCCATCGGCACGTGAGCGCTGGCGGCGCCGCATTCCACGTCGCCGACATGGGCGAGGGCATGGACCATGCGCTCGTCCTCCTGCACGGCTTCCCCGAGCACTGGTGGGCCTGGCGCGACGTCCTGCCCGCCCTCGCGGAGTCCTCCTCGCGCGTGTTCGCCCTCGATTTGCGAGGCTTTGGCACCTCCGACCTGACGCGGGGGGACTTCGACTTGCAGCAGATGGCGAACGACGTCATTGGCGTCGTACGCGCGCTCGGCGTGGCCTCGTTTTCCGTGGCTGGCATGGGAATCGGCGGCGCGGTTGCGTGGATGATCGGCGCCCTGGCCCCCCTCGAGCTGCGATCGGTGGCCGTCCTGTCGGCGCCGCACCCCCTCGGCGTGCAGCCCGTGATCG
>CALBAF010000397.1 GCA_937926415.1 uncultured Actinomyces sp. | reverse complement strand
GGGCGCCCGTGCGCGCCATGGGGGACACGGAGGGCGACTCGAAGCCGCGGAACGCCCACGACGAGGTCTTGGTGGCTCGGTTGCCAGCCAGGAGCTTGTGCCCGAAGAACAGCATGACGCCTCGGGCGCGGTGCGAAATCGCGGCGCGCAGGGCGCCCGTGACGTTCGCGGACGCGTCCGAGCCGACGACGCCGAGCGGGTACTGAGACCCGGTCAGGACGACCGGCTTACCCATGCTTGCCAGCGCGTAGGACAGGGCCGCGGCCGAGTAGGCCATCGTGTCCGTGCCGTGCAGGACCAGGAAGGCGTCGGCCTCGTCCGCGTGGGCGTTGATGTCGTCGATGATGGCCTGCCAGTCCTCGGGGGTAGCCTCCGAGGAGTCGATGAGCGGGTCCAGCGTCGACATCGTGATGTTCGAGGCCAGCTCGATGCCCTCCAGCTGGGAGCCGAACCATCCCTGCAGGTCAGCGCCGGGGCGCAGACCCTCGGGGGAGTCGACCATGCCGATCGTGCCACCGGCATACGTGACGTGAAGACGCACTGTTCGTCCTTTCTCAGTCGCCCGCCACCAGGGTTTCCTCGCCCTGGAGCGAGGCGGCGGCCTCGTCGGTCAGGTTACCGACGCGCCCGCGCACGTAGTACCAGCCGGCGACCATGAGGACGATGACCACGGCGAAGAGCGCGAGGGTCCAACGGCCCGATTCGGAGGTCACGTTGGAGCCAACGACTACCGCGAAGAAGATCAGCGCCAGGTAGTTGGTGTAGGGGGCGCCGGGCATGCGGAACTCGGGGCGCTCTTCCTCGCCGCGCTTGACCTTGCGCAGGAACGCCAGGTGCGAGATGAGGATCATCGCCCAGGTGCCGGCGATGCCGATGCCCGCCAGGTCCATGACGATGTCGAAGGCATTCTTCGGAACGAGGGCGTTGAGCAGGACGCCCAGCAGGCCCAGCGACGCGGTGATGATGATGCCGCCGTAGGGGACGTGGTTCTTGTTGAGGTGAGCCGCGTAGCGCGGGCCCTCGCCCACGAGCGCCATCGAGCGCAGCGTTCGGCCGGTCGCGTACAGGCCGGCGTTGAGCGAGGACAGGGCGGCGGTCAGGACGACGACCTGCATGATGTCGGCAGCGTGGGGCACGCCGATGCGTGAGAAGAATGAAACGAAGGGGGAGACTTCCGACGAGTAGGCGTTGTAGGGCAGCGCCAGGGCGAAGAGAACGACGGAGCCGACGTAGAAGAAGAAGATACGCACGACCATCGAGTTGATGGCCTTGGGCAGGATCTTCGCGGCGTCCTTGGCCTCGCCCGCCGCGACGCCCACCATCTCGGTGCCGCCGAAGGCGAAGACGACGCCCAGCGTGAGTGCGAAGACGGGGGCCAGACCCTTAGGGAACCAGCCGCCGGACTCGGAGATGTTGTGGATGCCCGCGGTGTACTCGCCGACGGCGGACTGCGTGAGGATCGCCCAGATCGCGACGCCCATGAAGATGAGGATCGTCGCGACCTTGATCATCGCGAACCAGAACTCCGCCTCGCCGAAGGCCTTCACGCTCATCATGTTGAGGACGAACACGAGCGCCAGCGCGATGAGGGCGAAGCCCCACTGAGGGATCACCTTGAGCTTCTCCCAGTGGTGCATGTAGAGAGCTACCGCCGTGATGTCGGCCATGACGGTGACTGCCCAGTCCAGGAAGAAGAACCAGCCGGTGATGAACGCGCCCTTCTCGCCCAGGAACTCGCGGGCGTAGGACACGAACGCGCCCGAGGAGGGGCGGCGCACCGCCAGCTCGCCGAGGGCGCGGACCATCAGGAACGCGAAGACGCCGCACACCGCATAGGCGAAGGCCAGTGCGGGGCCGCCCTGAGCCAGACGGCCACCCGCACCCAGGAACAGGCCGGTGCCGATCGAACCGCCGATGGCGATCATCTGGATGTGTCGGTTTTTCAGAGCCTTGTTATACCCGGCATCTCCCGCGTCAGTCGCGGTGGACACCTGGGTCTGATCCTTGTCAGACACGCGTGTACTCCAATCGGTGTTGAGGGAGGCCAAATGGCCGTGTACTGCCAGTTTCCTACAGTCGACAGCCCGTCGCTGCAGGTGAGCGGTTAACCAAAAAGGGTGATGGTGAGACGGGAGAACGTGCAGACAAGAAGGTCACATTCAAGCAAATACAGGCTCTTTGGTGAGACGCGTGGCGCTCGCGGGTGGCGTTCACCCGCGCGGTTGTGTGATCGGATTAATGGGGTAGTCTCAAATGGTGAAGCGAATTGACCCCCATACTCATAGCGCGTATTCAGACGGGACGGATACGCCCGCGCAGCTCCTGGCTATTGCCGCTCAGGCCGGGCTGGACGCCATCGCGCTGACGGACCACGATACGACGACTGGCTGGGACGAGGCCTCGGCCGCCGTCGCGGACACCGGCGTGAGCCTCATCCGGGGCGCCGAAATGTCGTGCTCGTCCTCGGGGATCACCGTGCATCTCCTGGCCTATCTCTTCGACCCGACCAGCCCCGGCCTCGTCGATAATTTCCGACGCACGCGCGAGGATCGCGAGACGCGCGCCGTGCGCATGGTCGAGAACCTGTCGGCCGACTATCCGATCGCCTGGGAGGACGTGGCTGCTTTCGCGCCCGAGGACGGCCCCGTGGGGCGCCCGCACATCGCCGATGCGCTCGTTGCCGCAGGCGCCTTCCCTGACCGTAGC
>CALBAF010000396.1 GCA_937926415.1 uncultured Actinomyces sp. | reverse complement strand
GGCACGCCAGCGACGAGGCTGGGGCCGAGCAGGTGGGCACAGAATCCGCTGTGGCTGAACCTCCGCGTCCGCCCGCCGAGGGTGACCCGGAAGCCGAGCGGGCCTCGGCCCCCGAGATGTCGCAGGAGGGGGAGCAGTGAACGCCGTGAGTCAGATCCTGGGCGCACTCATCGAGGCCTGGGGCGAGGTCAAGGTCCAGAAGGCGCGCGTCGTCCTCTCCCTCGTGGGTGTGGTCGCGGCCGTCGCCGCTATGACGATCGTCATCGCGCTCGGCGACCTGCTCCTGCAGTCCTCGCGCGAGTTGGCGGAGCTCTACGAGGGGCGCTCCGTCACTCTGCGCCTGACCCCCGAAAGCTCCTCGAACACCTCGGAAGGACCGGCCTCAACCGGTCCCTATCAGGACGCGTCCGATCCCGCGGCGGCCACCGGCGCGCAGACCGCCAAGCGCCCAGACGAGAAGGACACGCTCGGCGAGGCCATGGGGACCCTGGCCGAGCGCACCGACATTCACTACTGGTCGCGCTTTTCCAGCGGCGGTGGCGACATCGTCGAAACTCGACAGGCCCGCTCCAGCGGACAATTCCGCGGCTACCCGTTGACGAACATCGGCGACATGGTCGACGGCGTGGCATTCCAGGGCGTCGACCCCTCCTACGAGGTCATCTTCCGCACCCGCATGCTCGCCGGGCGATGGGTCGTGAGCAGCGACGCCGATCAGCGCCTGGTCCCCGTCGTCATCTCCGAAAGCCTGTGGAACCAGCTGGGGCGCGCGCCCATCGACCAGGTTCCGATCGTCCTGCACACGAGCGATGGCGCGGCGATGCGCGTCGTGGGTGTTACCAAGTCCAAGAGTTCCTACGACATGCCGACCGTGTTCGCCCATTACGACGCGGCGCGGGTCTCTTTCCCGGGGATGAGTTCCCCGTCCATGATCGCGTGGGTGGGCACCGAAAATGCGGATCAGGCCCGTGAGAACCTGCCGCGCGCCCTGGCCTCGATCCTCGGCGAGGGGTGGAAAGTCTCCGTCTCCGGCGGCGAGCATGAGGACATCGGCGAGGAACAGCTCGGTACCATCTCCAACGTCATCATGGTCATCGGTGGCATCATCGTGTTCCTGGGTGCCCTCGGCCTGCTCAACGTTGCGATCGTGACAGTGCGCCAGCGCGTGCGCGAGATCGGCATCCGCCGGGCCGTCGGCGCCTCCGCGGCGCGCGTCTTCTTCGCGGTCTTCATGGAGTCGGTCGTCGCTACCTTCGTCGCCGGCGTCATTGGCGTGGGCATCGCGGTCGTCGTCGTGCGATTCCTGCCCCTTGAGGCCCTGGGCGTCACGCTTAGTGACACCCCGGCCTTCCCCGCCGGCGCCGCCATCGCGGGCGTCGCCATCTCCACGAGCATCGGCGCCCTGTGCGGCATCATCCCAGCGCTCGCGGCCGTGCGCATCAAGCCGATCGACGCGATCCGCTACTGATTCACCGACGAGGCCATGGTTGCCTCCCGGGTCCGCGCGCGGCAGTGTGGGTACCCCCTGCCTCGTGCGCAGAGTGTTAGTGGGGGAGCGTGACGAGCTGGGTGTCCTCGTTAAAGACGATCATGCCGTCCTTCAGGAGTGCCCGGTAGACGCGGGTGGGCTGGTAGCGGTCGCCCCCGTCGATGCGGGCGGCGTCGAGAACTTTGCGCTTGGTGAGGCCGTCCGTGCCCTCGAAGTGGGCGGTGCGCAGGGCCTTCATGATGCGTCCGCGCGCCTGGCGGTCGGTGCCCGCGTAGGGCTGGGGAGTGGGGCGCTTCTCGTCCTTCGGGTGTCCGGCCAGCGCCCACGCGCAGTGTGTGTGGATGGCGCACTCGTCGCAAGAGGGGCTGAGCTGCGTGCAGACTAGCGCCCCGAATTCCATGAGCGCCAAACTCACCCTGGCCGCATGGTGCCCGTCTTCGGGCAATAATGCGTCGGCCCGCATTGTTTCCGCTTTCGAGGGCGTGGTGTGGGGAGGAAACTCTCGGCCGTCCAGAAATCTGACCAGCACTCGACGGACGTTTGTGTCCAGGACCGGCACGTGAATTCCGTGGCGGAATGCGAGCAGCGCGGACGCGGTGTAGTTGCCGACGCCCGGCAGGAGGGTCAGGTCCTTGAGGGTCAGGGGGACCTCTCCGCCGTGTTTTTCGACGATGGTGGCAGCGCAGGCCTTGAGGCGCAGAGCGCGCGAGGGGTATCCGAGGTTTGCCCAGGCAACAATGATATCCGCGGAGGATGCGGCCGCCACGTCCTCGGGAGTTGGCCACCGTTGCATCCACTCCAGCCAGATCGGCTGGACCCGTGCAATGGGCGTCTGTTGGCTCATGATCTCAAAGACGAGGGTTCCCCAGTCAGAGACATCGGCTGCGCGCATCGGCAGGTCGCGTTTGTGTGTCGCGAACCACTGAGGCAGGTCGTAGTGGAGTGCTCGTGTGGCCTCCGCCGTTGGATTTATGAACACTTAGTCAGTCTATGGAACAAAACTTCATCGTGACGGACGAAAGGAATTAAGATGTGAGGCGCTGCATAAAAATGGGAGAATGTTGTACAAAATCTGTAGAGCTTGCTGCTCGGGTCGTTCTGTCACAACATGCTTCTGCGGGGCCTGGCATCACGTTCGGCCCCGTGCCTTTTATGGGCCCGAGAGGGGCACTCCGGGATTAATCAGGGATGTATCGGGGGCGGACCGGTTACCGCTGAATGCCGACCGCACGCTACCCTGTATTCGTCAGGCCAATTCGGCCCCCACGTCTATCGAAAGGCTTTCCCATGACGACACCCGATCCGCAGGCCGCCCCCTTCCAGCCCGAGGAAGCCGCTGAGGCACCGACCTTCCCCCAGGCCTCGGCCCCCGATTTCGACGAGGCCACGGCGACCCCCGGCTCGACGACCTACGGCACCGCGTACGACGCGAACCAGCAGGCGGCCTACGCGGCCGGCCAGCAGGCTTATGGTCAGCCCGCCTACGGTCAGCCCTTCGCTGCTGGTGCTCCCAAGCAGTGGATCGTTGCCGTGCTTCTGGCCTTCTTCCTGGGTACCCTCGGTATTCACAACTTCTACCTGGGCTACACCACGAAGGGCATCATCCAGCTGGTGCTGACGCTGACCTTCTTCGGCATCCTCGTGTCTGGCATCTGGGCGTTCATCGATTTCATCATGCTCCTCATGCGTTCCGGTGACTACGCCACCGACGCTCAGGGCCAGCCCCTGCAATGACCCCTTGAGGCTGTTGTCGCGGCGCTGAGTATGCGACAATCGAGTCATGCTGCTCAGTGACCGCGACATCAAGGCCTCCCTGGACTCCGGACGTATCCAGCTCGACCCGCTGGACCGGGACCTGGTCCAGCCGGCCAGCATTGACGTGCGCCTGGATCGCCTGTTCCGTCTCTTTGATAACCACCGCTACCCGGTGATCGACCCCGCGGCGGACCAATCGGACCTCACCCACCAGGTGGACGTGGGCCCCGATCAGCCCTTCGTGCTGCACCCCGGTGAGTTCGTCCTGGGCGCCACCTACGAGCTCGTCACCCTCGGCAACGACATCGCTGCGCGCCTTGAGGGCAAGTCCTCCCTGGGCCGCCTCGGCCTGCTCACCCACTCGACGGCGGGCTTCATTGACCCCGGCTTCTCGGGCCACGTGACCCTGGAGCTGTCGAACACGGCGACGATGCCGATCCTGCTCTACCCCGGCATGAAGATCGGGCAGCTGTGCTTCTTCGACCTGTCCTCCCCGGCCGAGCATCCCTACGGCTCCAGCGGCCTCGGCTCTCATTACCAGGGTCAGCGCGGGCCGACGCCCTCGCGTACCCACGAGCGCTTTACGCGTACCCGCATCGAACGGTGATACCCGATGTCGGCTCTCCCTCCTCCCCCGCCCTCCCGGCTTGAACGCATGCGCGCCGAGCGCGCCGAGCGCGCGGCCCGTGAGGTGAGTTATCCGCCAGCACCGGATCCCGCCGACCTGCCGG
>CALBAF010000395.1 GCA_937926415.1 uncultured Actinomyces sp. | reverse complement strand
CGCGCCGCGCTGGCAGCTGAGCAGCCAAGAAGACGAGCGCGAACAGGCCGACGACCATCCGCACCGGGCGCGTCACCGCGCGCAACGCTCGGGTCTCTTCGCCTCTGTGCCGCGTCCCGCGCTCCGGGGACTCGGATACCTAGCGCGCCTGACGTCCCTTGGGGCGGCCACGGCAAGCGCCGCGCTCCTCATCGGTATCGCCGCCAACATGGTGGGCGGCTTCTACACTTCGTGGAGCTCGATCGCGCAAAGCTTCATGGACGGCTTGCGCTAGGACTGCGGGCCTCTCTCAGGCGCGCGGCGCCAGGTACGTCGTCGTCAGCTCCATGCCCGAATCCGGGGAGAAGTCCCAGTCCGACGGCGGCAGGCCCGCCGCGACCAGCTCGGAGCCGATCGCCGCGATCTGAGCGCCGTTGTCCGTGCAGAAGCGCAGAGGGGGCATGCGAACCTGGACACCGGCCGCCTCAGCCCGCTCGGCCAGCAGAGCACGCAGTCGGGAGTTCGCGGAGAATCCACCGCCCACGACAATCGTGTCGCATCCGGTGTCCACCGCAGCGCGCACGGCCTTCGCGGTGAGGGAGTCGTTGACGGCCTCGGAGAAGGCAGCGCACACGTTTTCCTTGCTGACGACCTCGCCGCGCGCGGTCGCACCCTCGATGTATCGGGCGACGGCGGTCTTCAGGCCCGAGAAGGAAAAGTCATACTTGTGGCGTTCCTTGTCCTTGCCGGCAGCCAGGCCACGCGGGAAACGGATCGCCTCGCGCTCCCCCTGCTGGGACAGACGGTCCACGTGCGGGCCGCCCGGGTAGGGCAGGTCGAGGAGGCGCCCGACCTTGTCGAAGGCCTCGCCCGCGGCGTCATCCAGGGTGCCGCCCAGTTCGACGACGTCCGTGGCGATGTTGCGGATCTCGAGAATGTTGGAGTGACCGCCGGAGACGACAAGTCCGATGAAGTGCTCGGGCAGCGGCCCGTCGGCGAGCTTATCGACGGCCAGGTGGCCGATCACGTGGTTGACGCCGTACAGGGGCTTGCCGAGCGACGAGGCCAGCGCCTTCGCCGCACAGATGCCGACAGTCAGCGAACCGACGAGACCCGGTCCGGCCGCGACCGCGATCGCATCCACGTCCACGAGGGTCACTCCGGCCTCGTCGAGCGCAGCATCGAGCGTCGGCAGGAAGGACTCCAGGTGCGCGCGCGACGCGATCTCGGGGATGATGCCGCCGTAGCGGGCGTACTCATCCATCGACGTGGCCGTGCGGTCGACCAGCAGCTGCGTACCGCGCACGAGGCCGACGCCGGTCTCGTCGCACGTTGACTCAATTCCAAGGACCAGGGGTTCACTCACGCCCCCAGTTTAATCCGCGCATGCGGGCAGCGCCGCACGCGCGTGGCGAGCAGGTCCGGCGCGTGCGGAATCGGCGTCGATCTAATCGCGCGGACGCGCGTTCGCGATGAACATCGAGACGCCCGCAACCGCGAAGACCAGCAGGCTCCAGGGGAACAGCGAATCGGCGATCGGCTTGATCTGGGGGGAGCCAAAAAGCATGCCGAGGAGCAAGAGGATCGACAGAATCGCGAAAGCGATCATCGCCGTGATGCCGACGGTCGCACTGACCCAGTAGCGACGCGTATGCGTGTTCGGACCGGTTTCATCAAATTGCATGGCGTGCTCCTCTCTGAGCCGATGATGCTTCCATGATACGCCGCACGTCGGTCCGTCATGGGCTTTTCGCGGGCGGCTACGGCTAACGCCTCTCTGCCTCGTCGCACCCCGTCACATCACTGTGCGAAGAAGTCTGCCCTCACACACGCGGGAGGGCCCGGCGCGTGCGCGCCGGGCCCTCCGCGAGGCCACTCCAGCCGGATCAGACGCCCTTGAAGGCAGCCTTGCCGAGCTGGCGGTTGAGGTTTGCGATCACGTCGAGCGGGATCTGCTTGGGGCAGACCTCAGCGCACTCGCCGATGTTCGAGCAGGAGCCGAAGCCCTCCTCGTCCATCTGGTTGAGCATGTTGACCACGCGCTTGTAGTTCTCGGGCTTGCCCTGCGGGAGCAGGCCGAGGTGCGTGACCTTAGCCGAGGTGAAGAGCATCGCGGAGGCGTTCGGGCAGGCAGCCACGCACGCACCACAGCCGATGCACGCGGCGGCCTCGAACGCGCGATCCGCGTCCTGCTTCGGGACCGGGGTCGCGTGGGCGTCGGGGGCTGCACCCGTGTTCACGGAGATGTAGCCGCCGGCCTGGATGATGCGATCCAGGGCGCTGCGGTTGACCACGAGGTCCTTGATGATCGGGAAGCCCGATGCACGCCACGGCTCGATCGTGATGACGTCGCCATCGTTGAAGGAACGCATGTGCAGCTGGCAGGTCGTGGTGACCTCCGGGCCGTGAGCGATACCGTTGATGACGATGCCACACTGACCGCAGATGCCCTCGCGGCAGTCGGAGTCGAAGGCGATGGGTTCCTCGCCGCGTGCGAAGAGCTCTTCGTTCAGGACGTCGAGCATCTCCAGGAACGAGGACTCTTCCGAGATTCCCTTCACCTGGTATTCATGAATTGCGCCCTTGTCTTCGGGACCGTTTTGGCGCCAGATCCTCAGTGTCAGGTTCACTTGTAGCTCCGCTGCTTCAGCTCGATGTCGTTGTAAATCAGGTCTTCCTTGTGGAGGATCGGGGGCTCGCCTTCGCCAGCGTATTCCCAAGCCGCCACGTACAGGAACTTGTCGTCGTGACGCAGGGCCTCACCCTCGGGAGTCTGGGACTCCGCGCGGAAGTGGCCGCCACACGACTCTTCGCGGTGCAG
>CALBAF010000394.1 GCA_937926415.1 uncultured Actinomyces sp. | reverse complement strand
CGGCCCTTCGGAATACGGGCGGCGCCCTCGCGGTTGACGATCGACTCCTTCGGGTTCGCCGTGTGCAGCTCCAGGCGCGAACCGAAGATGTCCTGCGCCTCCGAACGGATGTCCATCCAGCGGGCTGCCGATACGATCAGGTGAACGCCCAGCGACAGGCCGCGGCTCATCATCGTCGTCACCGTGCGGTCCAGGCCGTCGAACTCGGAGCGCAGCGCGCCCCAGCCGTCGATCACCAGGAACACGTCGCCGTAGCCGTCGTCGTAGCGTCCTTCCAGGCGCCCGCGACGGTAGGTGTCCATCGAGTCGATGCCGTTCGCGCGGAAGTAGCGCTCGCGGTCGTCCATGATTGCCGCGATCTCGGCGATCATACGCGTGCGCACCTCCTCGGTGTCGCGCGTCGCGATGCCTGCCACGTGCGGGGCGCCCGCAAATCCTGCGAACGTGCCGCCACCGAAGTCCATGACGTAGAACTGGACTTCCTGGGGCGTGTAGGTCAGCGACAGGGCTTGCACGATCGTGCGCAGCGCCGTCGACTTACCCGTCTGCGGGCCGCCGACCAGCGCGAAGTTACCGCCCGCGCCCGACAGGTCGAGGACGAGGGTCTCGCGACGCTGCTCGAGCGGCAGGTCGACCGTGCCAATGGGCACGCGCAGGGAACCGGACTCGCGCCACGCGCGCGACACGAAGCCAAGCTCCGGGTCCGGGCGAAGGTCGGGCATGAGGGTCGCGAAGGTATCCGGGACCTCCAGGGGCGGCAGCCACACCTGGTGCGCCGGGTAGCCCTTGCCCTTCATCTTCTCCACGGCGATGTCCATCTCGGACATGTCCGCCCAGACCTCGTCGCCGGCCAGAACGACTTCCTGGTTCTGGTCGACCTCTTCCTCCTCGCCCAGGTCCTCGCGCGTGATGACGGGAGCGACCGTGAA
The DNA here is from genome assembly GCA_937926415.1 of uncultured Actinomyces sp. Classification (GTDB taxonomy): domain Bacteria; phylum Actinomycetota; class Actinomycetes; order Actinomycetales; family Actinomycetaceae; genus Pauljensenia. The sequence goes on along the minus strand of CALBAF010000394.1, from coordinate 2,276 downwards.
CGGCAGGATCTCGATCGGTGCGGTCGGAGCGCCGGCCGTCGAGGCCTCGGATATCGACGCGAGCGTGCGCGCCGGCGGGGGAGCGGCCACGTAGGACGCGCGGAAACGAACGAGGCCGTCGCCGCCCGCCTTCAGGAAGCCCGAACCGGGCAGCGGGGGCAGCTTCGCGGCGTCGGGAATACCCAGGACCTCGCGGGAGTCGTTCTCGGTGAAGGTCTTGAGGGCAATGCGGTACGACAGGTGCGACTCCAGGCCGCGCGCCTTACCCAGGTCCATCTTCTGCGAGGCCAGAAGCAGGTGTACCGACAGGGATCGGCCCAGACGACCGATCATGATGAAGACCTCACCGAACTCCGGCTTGGCCATCAGCATTTCCGTGAACTCGTCCAGGACGATAAACAGGGCAGGCAGGGGCGGGAACTCGTGCTTGCCGGCGAGGCGGTCCGCCTCGTAGTCGGACACGTTCGCGTAGTTGCCGGCCTGACGCAGAACTTCCTGGCGGCGAACCATTTCGCCCTGGAGGGCGTCCTGCATACGGTCGACCAGGGAGAGCTCCGACTCCAGGTTCGAGATCATGGCCGACACGTGCGGCAGGTCCGACATGCCGGCGAAGGTCGCGCCACCCTTGAAGTCGACGAGAACCAGGTTCAGCTGCTCCGGCGAGTGGGTGAGCGCCAGGGCCAGCACGAGGGTACGCAACACCTCGGACTTACCCGAACCGGTCGCACCGATCAGCAGGCCGTGCGGACCCATACCCTGCTGGGCGGATTCCTTAATGTCCAGGACCACGGGGCGGCCCTCGGGCGTGACTCCGAAGGGGGCCGCGAGGCGCTCTCGGCCTTCGCGGCGTCGCCACTGCTTCTCCGGGTCGAAGTCGCGGATATCGCCGATGCCGACGAGCTCCATGAGGTCCATCTGGCGGGACTCGTCCGAACGACCCACGGGCGTCTCCGCCTCTTCCAGGTTCTGCTGGGTGGCGAAGGGCGTCATACGGCGGGCCACGGCCTCGGCCTGCACGGCGCTCAGGCGATCCGCGAACGCCTGCTCGGGCATCGAATCCATGGTGACCACGTCGACGACGTCCGCGCCCTTGTGATCAGGGTTGGGGTGGATGACGAGGCGCAGCGCGGTGTGTGACTTCATGGGCGTCCCCTCGCGGGCGCGGGACATGATCGTCACGCCGCGCACGCCCACCGCCGAGCCGAAGGGGGAGTTGGGCGGGAACTCGGCACCGTCGCACACGAGGAGGAGGTGGGGCCATTCGGGCATGTCGTCGCCCGGGCGGTACGCGCCGCGCATCGCGATGTCGGGGCCGATCATTTCGGCGAGCTCGCGCGGGTCCGTCGAGATCATGCGGCCCGGGCCCACGGCGTCGCGCACGATAGAGGAGCGGGCCTGCGGCATCCACTTGACCCACTCCCAGTCGCCCAGTCGATCGGCCGAACACAGAACCGCGATCTTGAGCTTCGAAGGGTCGATGAAGCACGCCAGGTGCATCATGATGGCGCGCATTTCGTCGTAGGCGGTCTCGCCGTCGCCGACGACCTCGATGTGGCTGAAGTCGCCCAGGTAGAGGAACTTGCCGACGTTGTCCGTGTGGTCGTGGACGCCGATGAATCGGTCCATGGCGGACAGACACACGACGTCCATCTCCGTCATCGGGTCGATCGGGGGACGCTCGAAAACCAGGCCGAGGGGCTGGGTGCCAGAGCCGTAACGGAACGTCAGCAGGTCGTACGTGTTGCCCTCGCGCGACCACAGGCGCGAACCGTTGGCGGCCAGGGTCACGAGAGCGTCGGGGGAGGGGTAGACCCAGTTGTAGAAGGCGCGCTGCTTCTTCGCGACCTTGCGCACCGACTCGCGTGTCTCCGCCAGATAGGAGAGGTATTCGCGGCGCTGAGTCTTGACCCGCGTGCGGTACTGGGAGAACTGGCGGTACATGTTGAAGCCGACCATGCCCAGCATGGCGACCAGCATGCCGCCGCCCATCAGCATCGCGCGCGGGTTGCTGTCGTTCTGCATGGCCATGAAGACCATGACGCCCGTCGAACCGAGCATCGGGACGACCATCATCAGGACGTTACCGATCGATGCGGGCTCGGCCTTCTCCGGCGGCATCTGGATCGCCAGGGTTCCGGAGGGCTGCTCCGGAACCGCGACAGTCCGCCGTTTCTTGCGTGTAACCATCAGGTCTCCTCGCGCTGTGCGCGTACGTGTTCGATGCGACTGCACCCAGTGTAGCGGAGTGGACTTCCAAGTTTTAACCGGCGGTTAGC
>CALBAF010000393.1 GCA_937926415.1 uncultured Actinomyces sp. | reverse complement strand
GTTCGCCGGCGACGAGGCCGGGGCCGCCCCCGGGAAGACCATCGTCGTCGTGGGTGACGGGGCCGTGGGCCTGGGCGCAATCATCGCCGCCAAGCAGCTGGGCGCTTCTCGCATCATCGCTATGTCGCGCCACGCGGACCGTCAGGCTTTGGCTCGCCAGTTCGGCGCGACCGACATCGTGGAAGAGCGCGGCGAGAAGGGTATCGCCCGCATCAAGGAGATGACCGGGGGACTGGGTGCCGACTGCGTCGTGGAGGCCGTGGGCAACGAGGCGTCCTTCGACCAGGCTCTGGGCTGCGTGCGCCCGGGCGGCCACCTATCCTTCGTGGGTGTGCCGCACGGTGTTTCCCTCGACATGGGTCGTATGTTCGGCGCGCAGGTTCACATGTTCGGCGGTCCAGCCGCGGTGCGCAAGTACCTGCCCACCATGATCGACCTGATCTACCGCAGCGAGATCAACCCCGGTGCCGTCTTTGATCTGGTCCTGCCGCTCGAGCAGGCCGCCGAGGGCTACGCGGCCATGGACGAGCGTCGCGCCACGAAGGTCATGCTCACCGTCTGATTCGGTTGCACGGCGGCTTCCTCGCGTTTTCACTCGTTCTGAGCCGCACCGTTATCCGGGCAGTCCCACCACCGTGCGGGCTGCCCGGATAGCTTTGTGGCGACCGGCTCCACGTCCACGACAATCCGCCCCACACGTAGCACCCACCCCACCTGGCCCTACACTGGTGGCATGCACGATCCCGCCCTGTCTACCGCGCAGCATCGCGAGCTGATCGAGGCGCTGGCGCTCAGCCACGTTCTCCCCCACGAGACGCTCCCCGTCGAGGAGTGCCTGGGTCGCCGCCTGGCGGTCGACATTTCATCTCTGATTCCCCTGCCGCCGTTTACGAACTCCGCGATGGACGGGTTTGCGGTGCGCCGCGATGACCTGGAGGGCGAGGGCCCCTGGACTCTGCCGGTCGCCGGCGACATCCCGGCTGGCGACACCCGTGAGAACCGCCTCGAGAAGGGGCAGGCCTGGCGCATTATGACGGGCGCGCCGATCCCGGAGGGCGCGGACACCGTCGTGAAGGTCGAGCACACGGACCACGCGGCGGGCGTCGCTCAGGCACCCGACACCGTCGAGATCCGCGTTGCCCCGAAGCTGGGCGCGAATGTGCGTGT
>CALBAF010000392.1 GCA_937926415.1 uncultured Actinomyces sp. | reverse complement strand
GTGACTAAGCACGCCAAGGTGGTGCAGTCCAAGCAGGGCGCCCGCACCGGCGGCATCGAGACCGTTGAGGCGCCCATCCACGCCTCCAACGTCATGCTCGTCGACCCCAAGACCAAGAAGCGCACCCGCGTGGGCTTCCGCGTCGAGGAGGGCGTGCGTCCCGACGGCCGCAAGCGCACCGTCCGCGTGCGTTACGCCAAGAAGAGCGGGGAGGACCTGTGACCATGGCTGAGAAGACCACCCCCCGTCTCAAGACGAAGTACGCCGAGGAGGTGCGCCCCGCCCTGCTCAAGGAGTTCCAGCACGGCAACGTGATGGAGGTCGGGCGCGTCGTCAAGGTCGTCGTCAACATGGGTGTGGGCGAGGCCGCCCACGACTCCAAGATGATCGAGGGCGCCGTGCGCGACCTCGCCGCCATCACGGGTCAGAAGCCCCAGGTCACCCGGGCCCGCAAGTCCATCGCGCAGTTCAAGCTGCGTGAGGGCATGCCGATCGGCGCGCACTCCACGCTGCGCGGCGACCGCATGTGGGAGTTCCTGGACCGTCTGGTGTCGATCTCCCTGCCCCGCATCCGCGACTTCCGGGGTCTGAGCCCCAAGCAGTTCGACGGGAACGGCAACTACACCTTCGGTCTGACCGAGCAGGCTGTCTTCCACGAGATCGACCAGGACCAGATCGACCGCGTCCGCGGCATGGACATCACCGTGGTGACCACGGCCAAGACCGACGAGGAGGCCCGCTCGCTGCTCAAGCAGCTCGGCTTCCCCTTCAAGGAGAAGTGAGATGGCGAAGACCGCACTGATTGAGAAGGCGAACCGCAAGCCCAAGTTCGGTGTCCGTGCCTACACGCGCTGCCAGCGCTGCGGCCGCCCGCACTCGGTCTACCGCAAGTTCGGCCTGTGCCGTATCTGCCTGCGTGAGATGGCCCTTCGCGGCGAGCTCCCGGGCGTGAGCAAGTCCAGCTGGTAAGAACTTACGTCGCAGGTCCGCTGAGGAAACCACGACGAGGAAGGGCCAAGGCCCACTCATGACAATGACAGACCCCATCGCAGACATGCTGACCCGTCTGCGCAACGCAAACAGCGCCTACCACGACACCGTGTCGATGCCGTC
>CALBAF010000391.1 GCA_937926415.1 uncultured Actinomyces sp. | reverse complement strand
CGGCAAGCCCACGCCCTCGCGTGAGCTGCTGGGCGCCGCCCGTCTCGAGATCGGCAAGCGCTGCGACCTCATCGACCCCGACGCCTGGGCCTTCACCTGGGTCGTCGACGCTCCTCTCTTCAAGCCCACCGGCGACGCCGAGGCCGAGGGCGACGTCGCGCTGGGCCACAGTGCCTGGACCGCCGTCCACCACGCGTTCACCTCGCCCAAGCCCGAATGGGTCGACTCCTTCGACAAGGATCCGGGCAACGCGCTGGCCTACGCCTACGACATCGTCTGCAACGGCAACGAGATTGGTGGCGGTTCGATCCGTATCCACCGCCGCGACATCCAGAACCGCGTGTTCAACGTGATGGGCATCGGCGAGGAGGAAGCACAGACGCAGTTCGGCTTCCTGCTGGACGCCTTCAAGTACGGCGCCCCGCCGCACGGTGGCGTCGCCTTCGGCTGGGACCGCATCGTCTCGCTGCTGACGAAGTCCGATTCCATCCGCGACGTCATCGCCTTCCCGAAGTCCGGCGGCGGTTTCGATCCGCTGACCGAGGCCCCGGCCCCGATTACGCCCGCGCAGCGTAAGGAAGCCGGTGTCGACGCGAAGCCGAAGAAGCGCGGCGAGGAGGCCTCCGAGGAATCCGAGAAGTGATTCCTTCGCCGTGACCTTGTCCACGGAACCCCCATCGGTTACCGACCGGTGGGGGTTTCGTGCACAATGGGTACATGTCGTACGTCGAGATGCACCCCGAGAATCCGCAGGCACGTTTGGTCAACACGGTCGTTGACCTGCTCGAGCGCGGTGGCACGATTGCCTTGCCCACCGACTCCGGCTATGCGATTGCCACGAAGGCCGGTAACAAGGCGGGTATGGACACGATCCGCTCGATTCGTAAGCTCGATGACAAGCACAACTTCTCGCTGCTGTGCCACTCGTTTGCGCAGCTCGGCGAGCTCGTCATCATTGACAATCACGAGTTCCGCACCATGAAGGCGCTCACTCCCGGACCCTACACGTTCATCCTGCGGGGGACCAAGGAGGTTCCGCGCATCATGCTGAACAAGAAGAAGCACACGGTGGGCGTGCGCATCCCCGATCACGTCATCACGCAGGCAATCGTGGAGGCCCTGGGCGAACCCCTGGCCTGCTCGACTCTCATCATGCCGGGCGAGGATGAGCCCCTGACCGACGGCTTTGACGTGGATGATCGCATTGGACACCAGGTGGACCTGGTCGTCGTGGGACCCGTGGGCGTCGCCGAGCCGACTACAGTCATCGACTTCGCCGGAGGGGACGCCGTTGTTGCGCGCGTGGGCGCCGGCGACGTCTCGCTCTTCGACTGAGCGCGTGGCCTTCGAGCAGACCTCTTTTTCGCGCACCGGTTTTTGTCGGCTGCGCTGGGAGGTGTCAGACGGAATTTATCGTTACGCCGACGGGCTCCCGATCGTCGGACCGCGGCTTGTCATTGATGGGGTTGACGCCGTACGTGTGACCTTTCAGTGGGGCGCCCAGGCCGCGGCGCACTGCTACGTCATCCTCAACACGATCACTGATCGGGCACGCGAACACCTCGACGACTTTTGCATGTCGATAGGGCCGGGGCGGGGGGATGCTCGGGCGCTCGTGTGTGCGCTTCCTGCGGATGCGATCCTCAGCTATCAAACGGTGATCGTGGGTCCGTGGGGCCTCGAGCCCGGGGTACTTACGGACATGGGGGAGTGGATCCGCTTCCTCGAGGATGCGGGCCCTGATGAATCGAATCCCTTGAGAGTCGTGAACGGGCGAGGGGCCGCAGCCTCACTCTTTGTTGGGCCCGACGCGCGGGTGGTGTGGCCGTCGCAGGATCTGTCTGCTCCCGAGATGCGTGCGGGGCGTGAACGGAACATCGCTGCGGATGTGAGCGCGCGTCTCTCTGTCGCGCGCCAGCATGATGTGATCGTTCATGACGGCGACGCGGATCCGACGTGTACACTCATCCTCTTCGACGGCGAGATCTGGCGGGGCAACGGCGTCGGCTGGCTGACGCGGCGCTATCGGGGCCTGCGCGTCGTGACGATCGACGCCGGAGATCTGGGCGCGCGCGAGGCGGAGCTGACCGACGTGGACAGTGTCGTGGCACTGCTACGGGCAGTGTGCGACGAGGCTGGGGTGGGGCCTGTGATGGTCGCCGGCCAGTCCTACGGCGGTCTGGCTGTGTTGGAAGCGGCGCTGCGCAGTGATCTTCCCCTCGATTGTGCGGTCGCCCAGTCTCCGTCCCTGTGGTGGGGAGGAGAGCAACGAGGAGTTGGTGAAGGGACGCTGATGGGCGACCTTCGCGCCGGGAGCGTCAGGCCGCGCAGGGATGTGCAGCTGCGCCTGCAGGTGGGCACGCTGGAACAAACAATGCGCCCCGTGGTCGATTCGTGCGCTGAGCTTGTGCGAGGCCTGGGGGTGCCCGTCGACGTGGACCACTACCGCAGCGGGCACGACGTCGCCTGGTGGCGCGAGGGCATCGTGCGTAGCCTCGATGGGTGGTGCGCTTTTTCATACTGACCAGGATTGAGATAGCCGAGGTCAATGTGCAGTCTGTAGGTTAGGCTTACCTATGCACCTAACAAGATTGACTGAATTGAGGCACTCGTGCACCTGTCGACGCGAATTCGCGCCATCGTTGGCGTCGCTTTGACCGCTCTCGCCCTGGGAGCTTGCTCGTCCACCCAGCCTGCCCCGGCCTCGTCCCCCGAGGCATCTGCGACGTCCGAGGCCCCCACGACGCGCACCGTGACCGACGCGTCCGGCCAGGAGGTCACCCTCCCGTCGCACCCAAGCCGCGTCGTGACGCTCTCTGAGCCGACGACCGACAACGCGCTCGCCCTGGGCGTGACCCCGATCGGCGTCGTCTCCGGTCGCGGCCAGCAGACGGTCCCCAACTACCTCCTTGATCGTGCGGGTGATATCCCGATCCTGGGCTCGATCGGCACCCCCAACCTTGAGGCCATCGGTGCCGCTCACCCGGACCTGATCCTCGTCGACGGCACGTCGGTGAAGAACAACGACACCGAGACGCTGACCGCGCTCGCTCAGATCGCCCCCGTCTTCTTCACGACGCAAAAGGGCGGCGACTGGCGAGAGACCTTCACGCTGACGGCCGATGCGCTCGGCGTCGCCGACAAGGCTGAGACCAAGCTCGCGGAATTCGACAAGCACGTTGCCTCCGTCAGCGCCCGCCTGAAGGACGCCGGCTACCTCGATCAGACCTACTCCGTCGTGCGTTGGCAGGGCGACAGCGCCGGCCTCATCCTCAAGGAGCTGCCCGCCGGCCAGGCTCTCACCGCGCTCGGCATGAAGCGTCCCGCGAACCAGGATCGTGATGGCGAGGGCCACTCCGAGCCCGTCTCGCTGGAAAACATTGATCAGATCGACGCTGACTGGATCTTCTTCGGCACGCTCGGTAAGTCCTCGGTGAACAACCCCTCCGCTGGCGGCAACACCGGTGTCGAGGCCTCCGCTGCAGCCCTTGAAGAGGCGAAGAACACCGTCGGTTTCGACTCGCTCGGTGCCGTGAAGGCGAATCACGTGATCCCCGTTGACGGATCCCTGTGGACGTCGACCGGTGGATACCTCCTCATGGACGGCATTATTTCCAGCATCGAAGCGCAGTTCGTCCCCGCATCCTGAGCGGGGTGAGCGAACTACCCGGGTCGATGACCTGACATGACTACTCGTCGTGCCGCCAGCGTCGCCATTGCTTGTGCAGTGGCGACGCTGGTGCTTGTCCTCGTGACGCTCGCGTCTCTCGCTCTGGGCTCGCGCCAGATTGCTCCCGAAGTAGTGTGGGACGCCCTCGTGAACGGGGGGAGCAGTCAGGACGCCCAGGTGGTCACGCAGCTGCGCGTCCCCCGTACGATCGCGGCGCTGGTGATCGGTGCTGCGCTCGGATTGGCGGGTTCCATCATGCAGGCGATGACTCGAAATCCTCTCGCAGATCCCGGTGTGCTTGGTATCAACGCAGGAGCGGCCTTTCTCGTTGTGACCGTCACGGCCGTGAGCGGCGTAGCCACCCGCGCGGGGACGCTCGGCGCTTCCCTCGTCGGCGCGGGGGTCGCGGCTGGTCTCGTCTTCGCGATTTCCGGCCGTGGGGG
>CALBAF010000390.1 GCA_937926415.1 uncultured Actinomyces sp. | reverse complement strand
TTGACAGCCAAGATGGGTACCCAGAGAAGAACCGTTGCTGGGACATCTACACGGCTATTACAGAGATCTACCGCAATCGCCCCGACCGTCTGCGCGACTGGCTCTTCAGCCGCCAGCGCTACTGGGGCGAGCCCTTCCCGATCGTGTGGGACGAGGACGGCGTCGCGCACGCCCTGCCCGAGGACATGCTCCCCGTCGAGCTGCCCGAGGTCAGCGACTACAGCCCGCGCACCTTCGACGCGGACGACGCCGACTCCTCGCCCGAGGCCCCGCTGGGCCGCGCCGAGGACTGGGTGAACGTCACGCTCGACCTGGGTGATGGCCCCAAGACCTACCGTCGCGAGACCAACACGATGCCCCAGTGGGCGGGCTCGTGCTGGTACGAGATGCGCTACACCGACCCGACGAACTCCGAGCGCTTCGCCGGCGAGGAGAACCTGGCCTACTGGATGGGCCCGCGCGAAGGCAAGGTCAGCGGCGGCACCGACATGTACGTCGGCGGCGTCGAGCACGCGGTCCTGCACCTGCTCTACGCCCGCTTCTGGCAGAAGGTCCTCTTCGACCTGGGCCACGTGCCGGACTCCGAGCCCTACCACACGCTCTTCAACCAGGGCTACGTCCAGGCCTACGCCTACACCGACGCGCGCGGCCAGTACGTGCCCGCCGACGAGGTCGAGGGCGACGAGACGACCGGCTTCACCTACAAGGGTGAGCCCGTCAACCGCGAGTACGGCAAGATGGGCAAGTCCCTGAAGAACATCGTCACGCCCGACGAGATGTACGACGCCTACGGTGCCGATGTCTTCCGCGTGTACGAGATGAGCATGGGCCCCCTCGACTTGTCGCGCCCGTGGGAGACCCGCGCGGTTGTTGGCTCCCAGCGATTCCTGCAGCGCCTGTGGCGTAACGTGGTCGATGAGGAGACCGGTGAGCTGACGGTCACCGACGAGCCCGCGGACGACAAGACGCGTCGCCTCGTGGCCCGCACGATTGCCGAGGTTACCGAAGAGTATGAGAACCTGCGCATCAACACCGCGATCTCCAAGCTCATCGTCCTCAACAACCACCTGACCGGCCTGGATGCCGCCCCGCGCGACGCCATCGAGCCCCTGATCCTCATGCTCGCCCCGGTCGCCCCGCACCTGTGCGAGGAACTGTGGAGCCGCCTGGGCCACGAGGCCTCCCTGGCCCGCGAGCCCTTCCCGGTCGTCGAGGATTCCTCGCTGCTGGTCGAGGACACGGTCACGGCCGTCGTCCAGGTCAACGGCAAGGTCAAGGCCCGCATCGAGGTCGCTCCCTCCATCTCCGAGGAAGACCTCATCGCGGCAGCCCTGGCCGAGGCCCCGATCGTCAAGGCCCTCGGCGGGGCAGAACCCCTCAAGGTGATCGCCCGCGCGCCGAAGCTGGTCAACGTCGTCGTTAAGAAGTGAGGTCACATGCCTGAAGGCGATGCAGTCCGTCGCCTAGCCGGTACCCTCGACGAGCTTTTCGTCGGGGGTATCGTCTCGGCCTCGTCCCCGCAGGGGCGCTTCGCGTCCTCCGCAGCCCTCCTGGATGGGTGGGTTATGCAGCGGGTGCGCGTGCACGGCAAGCACATGTTTATTGGTTTCGTCCCGCCCATCGACGGTGAGACGTACGAGGCCGGGGTGGCCCTCCTCGAAGGGGCCGCGGCCGGCAGCGGGGAGCCGATCCTGCCTGAGGATGCTCCCTGGCCGGACCGGTGGGTGCACATCCACCTGGGCCTGTACGGCTGGTGGCGCTTCAACGGCGACGAGACCGTCGTCGACGAGGGGCACGGTGTCGCCCACCGGATCCCCAACGTCCCGAAGGGGGAGTGGAACGGCCACTCCGAGACCCGCTGGGGCGAGGGTTTTGGCGAGGCCAAGGCGGGGGAGTGGGAGCCGCCGGAGCCGGTCGGTGCCGTGCGCCTGCGCCTGTTCAACGACCATGCCGTCGCTGATCTGGTGGGTCCCAACCGCTGTGACCTCATCACGGACGAGGAACGCATCAAGGCCGAGTCGAAGCTGGGTCCGGATCCCCTGGACGCAGGAGCGCGATCTGACGCCGAGGCCATGGAGCGTTTCGCCCAGGTCGCGCACTCCAAGAAGCGCGCGATCGGCGAGATCGTCATGGATCAGTCGATCATTGCGGGCGTGGGCAACATCTACCGCGCCGATGCGCTGTTCCTCGCGGGCATCTCGCCGCACCGCAAGGGCGCCAACATCTCCGTCAAGCGTCTGCGCGAGCTGTGGGTCCTCATCTGCGACCTCATGAACCGCGGCTTGGCCGCCGGTCGACTGGACACGATGGACCCGGAGGAAGCCCCCAATCCACCGATCGAGGGGGACGAGGAGGCCTCGCGCTGGTACGTGTACCACCGTACGGACCGGCCGTGCCTGCGTTGCTCTACGCCGATCCGTGAGGCGCTCATGCAGAACCGACGCCTGTTCTGGTGTCCGTCCTGCCAGCGCTGAGCGCGTGCAAGGCCGTCAGGGGAGTGCGGGCCGCAAGGCTCGCACTCCTCGCCCTTTGTCAGGCGATCTCTTCGAATCCGAGCACCGAGTAGAGTTCGCGGGCCCCGCCGTGGCGCGTGTCCAGGCGCAGGGCGAGGGTGTCGAATCCCCACTGCGAGCAACGAGCGGCGACCTCGGAGACGAGGGCCGTCGCGATGCCGCGCCTGCGGTAGTCGGGGGCCACGATCAGGTCCACCACGAAGGGACCGTCCGGCGCGTCATCCCACGGGGATTCACGGACGACGAGGATTGCCCCGACGAGCGTTCCCCCATCCCACGCACCAATGAACGAGTCTTCGGTGGTCGCCCCGAAAGCGCCCTCAAACGTCAGGCGTAGTTCTTCGGAGGTTTCCAAGAGCGCCTCGGGCGTGACGTCGTCGTCGTACGCCTCGAGGGTGAGCACCGCGAGAGCGGGGATGTCGAATGTTGTGAGCGTGGCGATCTCAATACCCTGGGGCCGATTCACCGCTGACAACGCGTCCAGTGGGGCATGTAGAGTTCGAGCTTCCATAAACCAACTATAGGTGAGGACGCTCACTTTGTCACGGCTCGTGAACGGATTCTCACAGACTGCAACTGACGAGGGTGGATGCCCTCAGATGTAGAGGGCCGGCTCTTCGAAGAAGCAGTTGGGGTCGACAATGAGGTCGCGGTCGCGCGTGTCCTTTTCGGGCTTGGGGAGCAGGCGCGCGGGCACGCCGATAGCCACGTTGCCGCAGGGCACGTCCTTGACGACGACGGCGTTCGCGCCGATCTTGACGCCCGCGCCCACGGTGATGGGGCCCAGGACCTTCGCGCCGGCACCGATCATGACGTGGTCGCCGACGGTGGGGTGGCGCTTGCCGGGAATCATGGCGACGCCGCCGAGAGTGACGCCGTGGAAGATGACGACGTCGTTGCCGACCTCGGCCGTCTGGCC
>CALBAF010000389.1 GCA_937926415.1 uncultured Actinomyces sp. | reverse complement strand
TGGAGAACGATACCTCGTTCTGTTGATCTCCCTCGATCTTTCCCCCTCCGGATTCCGTCACTTTACCGGGGAAGATGACTGTGAGAGAGAACGTGTCGGCGCTGCCATCCTTAGGTGCGGAGTCATCGTGGGTGTCGACGACGTACTCGTCTCCATCGTGACTCACGTAGTTGTTTCTGGATATGGGTGTCGTGAACGTGGCCTTGCAGGTCGGAGTCCCGTTGTCGTTGGTGAACGTAATGTCGGGTGGGGTGGCGGCCTGTGAGAACGTCTCTTGGACGCAGTCCTCCTTCAGGTTCTTTTCTCTGGAGGCCGGTGACGTGATCGTGATAGTGGTCGTCAGCTCTTCGTCGGACTTGATGGCGATCTCAAAGTTGACTTTCTCCTGGCTCGAGAGCTGTGCAGGGGGCGGGGCGCCGGCGGGGGCTGCCACCACCGCCAGGAACAGCGAGGCAGCGAGACTGAGCGTCCCGATCAGACTCGTGACTGGGGTGTGCCTCAGAGTGAGGTAGCGCATGTACGGCCTTCGAATGGTGAGGGTGAGGTGACTGGAGAGCGGCGCAGAACGTCGTCGCTAGGCGTGGTGAAGAGCGTCGGGGTCGCTGTCGGAGCTCAGCCCCAGGTGGAGGAGGGGGGAGCCGGCGGATAGCTGGAAGGAGGCGGTACAGCCCCCGGAGGCATCGCGCTGCTCTGTCCGAATTGGTTGTAGCCCTGGGCGACGAAGCCAGAGGGGGACGGAGGTACGGCGCCGGGAGCCGGTATCTGCCCAGGGGCGTAGGGCTGCTGTGGTGCATACCCCGCGGTGCTGACCGCATAGGCCTGCTGCTGTGCCTTCTTCTTGCGGTTGAGGAACCAGAAGAGACCGGCGCCGATTGCTCCGACCAGCACGACCCCCACGATCACCCACATCCAGGGAAAGGCTGGCGCGTCCTTGCCGCTGACGCGATACCTACCAGGCTTGGTGAAGGTCACCATGTTCCCGCTGACCTTGCCACCGTCTGCATCCGTGACCTCGCCAGGGAATGTCACGGAGAACTTGTAGTCAATGCCGTATGCGGAAGAGGAGGGAAACTGTCCCTTCTGAGTGTCGAGGGTGTACTCGTCGTCCTTGTGCTTGATGAATCCGTCAACCTCGGAGAGGCCGATCGACTTGCCGGTGAGGGTACAGGTGGGAAGGCCGTTGCGCTCGGAGTACGAGGCTTTCAGGTCTTCAAACGGCCCTCCGGCGTCAGAAGGGTTGCAATTCTCCTTCATTCCCCGTTTGTCGGAGGAGGACTTGCTCTTGAGTTGTCCGATGACGGTCATGTCGTAGGTGTCGTCCTGGTTGATGACGACCCGTACGGACAACGAAGACTCTGAATCGTCGCGCGCGGCGGAGGTGACGGCGTGAGTTGGAGG
>CALBAF010000388.1 GCA_937926415.1 uncultured Actinomyces sp. | reverse complement strand
CGCCCCGCCAGGGGCGGGGGGGCCGGATCCACCCACTCGAGGGCGAAGAGCGAGCCTTCGGCCTCCCAGCGCGCCCGCGCCACGTCGTACCAGGGGAACACCTCGGGGGTGTGCTCCCCGTCCGTCGACGAGGCCTCGGCGCCGAAGACGTACAGGCCCGACTTCGCGGCCACCATCCAGCGCCCGTCCTCCAGTTCCAGGCCGGGGGAGCGGCGCTCGCGGGAGGGCAGTGCGGAGGTCAGAGAATCAGGCAGAGTCGTCATGCGTTGATCGTATCCTCTCGGCAATAATCGTGCGCACAGACCTATGCGTACGTGAAAGCGTACGTTATGATGGTGGTGGAAAGGGACAATCATGACTGCTGTGAGTGCTACTGCCGCCCGCTCGGACCTGTACCGGCTCATCGACACCGTGAATGAGGAGTCGACCCCGATCACGATCACCGGACGTCGTGGAAACGCTGTCCTCATTGGCGAGGCCGACTGGTTCGCCATTCAGGAAACCCTCTACCTGCAGGGAATTCCCGGAATGACGGACAGTCTGAAGGAAGCCGCTCGCGAAGACCTCGACGACGCGCTCGATGACGTGGAGTGGTAGCGATGTGGCGCGTCGTTTTCTCCAAGCAGGCCGCGAAGGATGCGAAGAAGCTCTCCGCCAGCGGCCTCAAGACGAAAGCTCAGAGCCTCATCGACGTCCTGAAAGAGGATCCGTTCGCGACGCCTCCACGCTATGAGCGCCTCGTGGGCGACCTCGCGGGGATGTACTCGCGCAGAATTAATATTCAGCACAGGCTTGTCTACGAGGTGTTCGAAGAAGAACGCACCGTCCGTGTCCTGCGTATGTGGACCCACTACGAGTGAGTCGCTCTGCGGGGTGAGAACGTCCACAGGGGGCGGGGGAGTGGGTCACATGCCGAAATCAATCGGCCACAATGCGGACGGCGGGCATATTCTGGCTTCATATTTGTGAAAAACCACGACAGGAGACCTCATGGCATCGACGCAGCACACCCCCACGGAACTTGAGGCTGCCGGCGACCTGGTACTTCCCGGCGCCGACGAGCTGGCCGGTCGTTTCCCCCTGACCCCCAACCCTCACCCGGCGACGCCCGAAGAGTATGACGAGATCATGTCGACCCTGGCCTTCGGCAAGAAGTTCACGGACCACATGGCCCACATGCGCTGGACCCGCGAGGGCGGCTGGGACGACCGCGGCGTCATCCCCTACGGCCCGCTTGAACTGACTCCCGGCGCCTCCGTCTTCCACTACTGCCAGTCCGTGTTCGAGGGCATCAAGGCCTACAAGCGTGCGGACGGTTCCGTGTGGACTTTCCGTCCCGGCTACAACGCTGCGCGCCTGAACCACTCGGCCCGCCGCCTGGCCCTGCCCGAGCTGAGCCGCGAGGACTTCGTCGCCTCCCTCGTGGACTACGTGCGCGCCGACGCGAAGTGGGTGCCCGAGGTTGATGGCTCGTCCCTGTACCTGCGTCCCTTCATGTTCGCCTCCGAGGAGTTCGTGGGCGTCCATCCCGCCGGCGTTGTCGACTACTACGTCATCGGCTCTCCCTCGGGCCCCTACTTCAAGGGCGGACTGTCGGGTGTGGCCATCTGGGTGGAGCGCGAGTACCACCGCGCCGGCCCCGGCGGCACCGGCAGCGCCAAGGCGGGCGGCAACTACGCTGCCTCCCTGCTGCCCCAGATCCAGGCGGAGGCCAAGGGCTTTTCCCAGGTCTGCTTCCTGGACACCTACGAGGGCAAGTATCTCGAGGAGCTGGGCGGCATGAACATGTTCGTCGTCATGGCCGACGGAACGATCCGCACCCCCGAGCTCACCGGCGTCATCCTCGAGGGCGGCACGCGCAGCGCGATCCTGCGCCTCCTGCGCGACGTGGGTATGGACGTGCGCGAGGAGAAGATCGCCCTGTCCGAGGTCGTGGACGGCATCCGCTCGGGCACGGTCAGTGAGGTCTTCGCGTGCGGCACTGCCGCCGTGGTCACCCCGATCACGCGCCTGGCTGGCGACGACTTCGATGTGGAGATCGAGGTGGGGGACAAGACCCGCGAGATCCACAAGCGTCTCACCGATATCCAGTGGGGCCGCGCCGAAGATCCCTACGGCTGGACGTACCGCCTGGTCTGAGCATGATCGCTTGGGGGAGCCACGGCCTCGTCGATTGTCACGAGGCCGTGGCTTCTTTATGTAGTCATGATGCGAAATTGGTCCAAAGTGACACTGGTGTCAGAACCTAACTAAGGGTATCCTTGGTTGTGTACTCGTGTGCGTCATGTTGATAGGAGCACAATGAAACGCGCGATCGTGGTCGTCTGCTCGTGGGCAGCGGCGCTCTGCCTGGCCGCCGCCTACCTGGCGATTGGCTGGGGCATCGATGATATTGCGGGACACAGCGCCTGGTCGACGTGGTGGATCGGCGTGCTGGGCGCCCTGGGATCCGGTGTGTTCGCGTGGGCGGTCAGCGCCCTGGGTGCGGCACAGATGAACCAGATGGAACCCGCGCTGCGCCACTCGATGATCCGCCAGGTCTTCGCCCTGGGGCCCTCGCAGCGCACCAACGAGCGCGCGGGCCGCGTCGTTAACTCCGCCACCGACGGCGTCGAGCGCGTCGCTGCCTACAAGGGCATCTTCTTGGCCCCCATGATCGCGTCGCTGACGACCCCGATCCTCGTCGTCATCGTCGTTTCCATGACGATTGACCCGGCGTCGGGCTGCTTCCTCGCGATCGCGATCCCGCTGGTCCCGATCTGCGTCATGGGCTTCCGCAAGGCCTTCAAGCCGGTGTCCTCGCGCTACCGCCACGCCTCGCGCCAGCTCGCCGCCAAGGAGCTCGACGCCATCCAGGGCCTGGGCGACCTGGCCCTCATGAACGCCGGCAAGGACATGGGCAAGCGCTTGGCCGAGGCCGCCGAAGAGGTCCGCTCGAAGGTCATGAGCTACCTGGCCGGCAATCAGCTGATCCTCCTCGTCATCGACTCCGTCTTCTCCCTCGGTATGATCACCGGCGCGATCGTGCTGGCCCTCATCCGCTACCAGCAGGGTGCGATCAGCGTCGGCGAGGGTATCTCCCTCGTGCTGCTCTCCTCGATCATGCTCGACCCGCTGGACCGCATCGGCCAGTTCTTCTACATCGGCATGGGCGGCATCGCGGCCAACAAGGAGATCAAGAAGTTCATCAAGCAGACCCCGCCGGTCACGGACGCCAAGGGTGTCAAAGCCCCGGCGATCCCGCCCCAGCGCGGCGAGATCCGGCTTAGCGGTGTCTCCTTCTCCTACACCAAGGACACCCCGGTCCTGCAGGGCGCGAACCTGACCCTCACCCAGGGCGAGCATGTCGCCCTCGCTGGCCCCTCGGGCGCCGGAAAATCCACGATCTCGGCGCTGCTGCAGGGCTTCCTGCGTCCCACGCGAGGCCGCGTGAGCCTCAACGGCGTCGACCTGGCCAGCGCGCCTCTGTCGTGGGTGCGCGCCCAGACTGCAGTCGTCGAGCAGAGCACCTACCTGTTCTCCGGCACGCTGCGCGACAATCTGCTCCTGGCATCTCCT
>CALBAF010000387.1 GCA_937926415.1 uncultured Actinomyces sp. | reverse complement strand
CCCTCTTTAACCGCCTCGCCTTCATCATCGCAGCGCTCCTCGCGCTCATGACCGCCATCATGCTCCTTCTGACCGTGCAGGCCTCCAAGTCCGCTGTCAATATGCGCGACGAGGCCGCAGCGACCCTCAAGCAGGCCGGCGAAGAGTTCGCCCCCTACTGGTGCTCGCAGATCACCCCCGAGAACGTCAAGAAGTTCGACGACCTGCGTACCGAATTGGTGACGATGGACGACGAGATCCAGAGCGCCGTCAAGGAACAGTGCTACAAGAAGACTGTCATCAACGACCTCGTTGCTTCGAACAGCCCGGGCGAGGCTTTCGACACCTCGACGAATGAATGCACCATTAACGGGCCGTCCACGACTATCACGTGCTCCGTGACCGTCAAGGCCAGCGAGGACATGAAGAAGGGCCTCGCGATGCTCTCCTCCGCGACGGTGACGCTCGACATGACCGTGCGCACGACGAACAACGTGCTCACGTCGAAGGGCCACAAGATCGACAACGTCGCAACCCTCACTGTGGACAGCAACGGAAACGGTAGCACGCTGTTCACGATTCCCTACGACCCCACCTGGGGCGAGTACTACAAGATCTCGGCCACGTCGTTCTACCCGAACGAGTGACGCGGCTTCCCTGATCTCACTGACCCCGTCGCCCCATGGGCGGCGGGGTCTTTGTGTGTGGTGCGGCTGATGATGAGCCGCAAGGCCACGGAAGGACATCGAGCAACGAGGACGACCAACCCACCATGTCAACGTCCCGCGGAGGGGCGCCCGGGCCTCGTCGATGGATCAGTAGTGCTCGTGGGAGTCGTAGCCGCGAAGCCGATCGAGCTCGCGGCGCTCCTTCTTCGTCGGTCGTCCGCTGCCCTTCTCTCGCATCGCAACCGGGATGTGCAAACGAGGACGCTCCGGGGTGCGATCATCATAGGCGGTACGAGCCTGCGGGTAGGAGACGCGCTTGCTCAGCAGCAGGACCACCCCAAGGATGCGGTCGAAGCCCTCGATGCGCAGGCGCACCTCGTCCCCCACGCGCACCTTGTACGCCGCTTTGACGGGCTCACCGTTGACGCGCACGTGCCCCGCGCGCACGGCGGCCGTGGCTTGGGAGCGTGACTTGAGCTGGCGGGTCGCCCACAGCCAGGTATCCACGCGCACGGATGACGATGCGAGCGCTCCGGCGGGGATAACGACTTCGTCGGGGGTCTGACTCATCGGCATCCCCTAGTTGATGCGACGAATACGCTTCTGATGGCGGGGCGTCAGGATGATCGCGACGAGCGCGCACAGGATCGGCATGCCGATGAGCATGCCCAGGAGCGCACCCCACGGCACGACCGGCCGCAGCGTGGTGAGCGTCGAGAAGATATGCGAGTTGGCGAACGTGATGACGGTGAGGACGCCAACGACGAGGCCGGACAGAACGGCCGTCGGGATGACATTCAGCGCGAGCACGATACCCTGCCACGTGGTGACGTGGCGACGCATCGAGGGGGCCGCGCCGATCGCATCGAGGGTATCGAGATCGGGCCGCATGTCTGAGGCCGACAGTGCGACGACGAGGGCGACCGTGGCCGCCGCGGCAACGATGGCGATAAGCGCTGCGACGTAGGGCAGGACGAGGGAGCGCATCGTCGGCACGATGACCTGAGCCAAGGCGCCGGGCACCTGGCGGGCAATCGTCGCCTGGAACGACGGAGCATCGACGGGACTGACCTGCTTCTCGACAGTCAGGAGCTCGCCCAGAGGCCGCGCTTGCAGGCCCAGGTAGGACGCTGCGGTCGGTGACAGTACGATGACGTTGATACGGGTCAGGGGTGTAGCGACGAAGGTCTGGACGGTCGTCACCTTGGCGTCCGGAAGATTATCGTCCGGGGCACCCGCGGCCTTCGCTTCCGCGATGGCGCTCATGTCGAGGCTGCGCAG
>CALBAF010000386.1 GCA_937926415.1 uncultured Actinomyces sp. | reverse complement strand
TGATTGGTTGAGCTTGTTGAGGAGCAGTCGGCACTCTCGGTACATGGTTGCTTGCGCGCGGTCGAACAGGCGCACGTTAGGGGCTGTGTGGGGGGTGTTCTCAGCCCTGGCGCGCAGCCTGTCGGCCTGCCATTCGGGCAGGGCCTTGTCCGGGTACATGCGGTGGGTCTTACGGGATTCGACGCCGCACACGATGCCCGTATCGAGGTCGATGTTCCCCCACGTGAGGGTGAATAGTTCGCCCGCGCGCAGGCCGAGGTGAGTTTGGAGAATGAGGGCATCTACTGCATCCCGTTCCGGGATTCGTTTCGCGTCGCACTGTTCGAGCATGGTTATGAGGGCGCGCATTTCGGCGGGCGTAAGGATACGGTCACTGTCTAGGCGCGCGCGTACGGGGTTTATGATGGGGGTTTCTGCGGGCCACGTGGAGCGGAACGAGGAGAGGTTGACGGCGTCGGATGCGAGCTTGAGGGCAACGCCTAGCGCGGCCCGCAGGCTAGTTCTAGCGCGCCCGCTCCCATGCCTGGCAACGTACCCGTCGTAGAGCGCGGTGAGTGCTGATACGGTGACGGCCTCGCCAAGGGGGAGACGCCACCAGTGCGGATTTTCGCGCTGGCTGTCGGCTATGGCGGTCTCATAGTTGCGCCTAGTGCCCTCCGCGAGGGCTTGGTGTCGGCGGGATCGCACGTACGCGTCCCAGACTTCCGTTGGGGTGCTTTGTGGGGTGATGACGCCTGATGCGCGCTTGGCGTCGTCAATGTACTGTTTGGCTTGTTCCTCGCATTGTCGGACGGCTTGGCGTTTGCTGGATGCGATGGTGCGGATGCGTTTGGGGGTGTTGCCCCTGCGCCCGACGAGGACGCTTGCTCGCCAATGTGTGCCGTCTGAGTTGACGACCCATGCTTTGCCTTGTTTGGAAACTCGGGTGGTGGTGATGTTGCCTAGTTCGCCTGGTTGGAGCGCTCGCCTTGCCATGACTGTGAGCCTTCCTGCGTGAGGGGTGTATGGTGGCAGTATTGTAGCACGTGTTGCCTGTTTTATGGGCATAAAAAATGCGGCCCCCTCGCAGGAGAGAACCGTTACTCTCGCCACCCCTGTGTGGGGCGGGTTGAGTGCTGGTCTCCCTTGCGAGGGGGCCGCGTGTTGGCGTGATCTAGCTGGCTGCAAGGTACTTGAGTGCAACACCCTTATCGGCTTCACGGGCGAGAAAGTTCCACAGGGACGCTGGCGAGTTGTAATAGCCAACCTTGTCAACCCAGGGTTTTTCTGAGTCGCAAGTTCTGATGAGATGCCCCCTCTCTCCCACGACAAGGACCGTGCCGGGCGTGCAGTCGATCAACTCACCTGCCGACTGCAGCTCCCGATATGCGCCTGGGTGGGTAATGGATTCAAGGCGCAGGACAGGCTTAGGCTTGAGCATGTCCTGTAGGACTTCCAGCCGGGCTTTGATCTCGTCGCACTGCTTGATGGCCTCAGTGATGTGCGTGTTGGTTTCTGTCACGTTTCCTCCTGTGAGGGTTAGTTGCGTTCTGTGTTGGGCATGTGCGTGATGC
>CALBAF010000385.1 GCA_937926415.1 uncultured Actinomyces sp. | reverse complement strand
GCGCGCATCGAGGCCGCCCTCCACGAGGGCGACACCCTCATGGGGGTGACCCCCGAGGCCGTCGGCATCGCCGTACGCCGCGCGCTGGGCGCCGCCCTGTCGTGGGACGACATCGACTTCGACGTCATCCACGGCCCCGTCGTCGACCCGATGATCAACGTCGCCATGGACGAAACCCTGGTCGAAGACGTCGCCGCGGGGCGCCGCAAGCCCTTCATGCGCCTGTGGGAGTGGAACGGCCCCCAGGTCGTCATCGGCTCCTTCCAGTCCTACCAGAACGAAATCCAGCAGGACGGCGTGGATCGCTACGGCATCACCGTGTCGCGGCGCGTCACCGGCGGTGGCGCCATGTTCATGGAGCCAGGCAATTGCATCACCTACTCGCTCGTCATCCCCACCGCCCTCGTGGAGGGAATGAGCTTCGAGCAGGCCTACCCCTACCTCGATCAGTGGGTCATGGAGGTCCTCGAAAAGCTGGGCATCAAGGCCAAGTACGTGCCGCTCAACGACATCGCCTCCGAGTTCGGCAAGATCGGCGGCGCCGCGCAGAAGCGCTGGGCCAACGGTTACATGGTCCACCACGTGACCATGGCCTACGACATCGACGCCATCAAGATGAACGAGGTCCTGCGCATCGGCATGGAGAAGATCCGCGACAAGGGCACCCGCAGCGCCGTCAAGCGCGTGGACCCCATGCGCTCCCAGACCGGCATGGCGCGCGAGGAGATCCTGCAGGTGTTCTTCGACCACTTCAAGGAGAAGTACAACGCGAGTGTCGGCACCATCACCGAGGCGGACCTCGAGGTCGCACGCAAGCGCTGCGAGACGAAGTTTGCGCGCGAGGAGTGGGTGCACCGCATCCCCTGAGCGTCCCGTATTTGTGGCCCGCTTCGGCGTCGTTTCGACGAGGCCGGGGCGGGCTTTCGCGTTCCCGCGGGTGCTCGCCTCGGGGTTTCAGGCGCGGCGTTCCCCGAAGATCGCGGTGCCCACGCGCACGATTGTCGCCCCCTCGGCGATGGCCCACTCCAGGTCGCGGCTCATGCCCATCGACAGTGCCAGGTCGGACTCGTTGACGCCCAGGCGCGCCGAGGCCTCGTCCCTGATCCCGCGCAGCTGCGCGTACGCGGCGCGCACGTCGGCCTCGACGGGGGAGTTCAGGCCCACCGTCATGAAACCCGCGAGCTGCAGGTGGGTCGAGGCCTCGACCGCGTCGATCAGTGCGGCGACGTCGGAGGGAGCGCAGCCGTGCTTCGTGGCCTCGCCCGAGACGTTCACCTCGACGAACACGGGGAGCGTGCCGGTCGCGCGCGCGTCGATTTTCGAGGCCAGGGCGGGGGAGGCCAGCGACTCGATCGTGTCCACGCAGGCCAGCGCGTGGTTGATCTTGTTGGACTGAAGAGGCCCGATCAGGTGGATGCGCGCGCCGGGCACCTCACGGATCGCATCCACCGTCGCGCGCGCCTCCTGGACGCGGTTGTGACCAAGCAGGATCGGCAGGCCAGCCTCGCTCAGGGCAGCAGCGGCGGTGCGGCATTCCTCGGGCGTGCGCGTCTTGACTGCCAGCTCCAGGTGCACCGAATCGGTGCGGCCACACGCGGACGTCGCGCGTTCGATGCGGTCGCGGGCAGCGGCGATGGCCTCGGGAATGCTCATGGGTTCATGGTACGCGCGGAGATACTTTCAGGGGTCAATCAGGGGTCACTCAGGGGGATCTGAACGAGGAGTCGTGGCAGACTAGAATGTTCACAGATCAAGGAAAGGACACGCAATGCGTACCCTGCTCAACATCATCTGGTTCCTCTTTGGAGGGCTCCCGCTCTTCCTGGGCTACCTCCTCGCGGGTGTCTTCGCCTGCATCTTCATCGTGACGATCCCCGCGGGCGTGGCCTGCTTCCGCATCGCCGGCTACGTGCTGTGGCCCTTCGGCAAGCGCGTCATTGACAAGCCGAACGCGGGCGCTGGCTCTGCCCTCATGAACATCGTGTGGTTCCTGGTCGCCGGCCTGTGGCTCGTCATCGGGCACATCACGACCGCGGCCGCGCAGGCCGTCACGATTGTCGGCATCCCGCTGGCCATCGCCAACCTCAAGATGATCCCGATTACCTGCTTCCCCTTCGGAAAGGCCGTCATCGACGACCCGACCGCGTCCATCCTCTGACGCGTCCTACACTGGGGTCATGGCTCGTAAACACAGCAAGGATCACGGCGCTGGCCCCACCCGCGCCATCGAGGCGCTCACGGCGGCCGGCGTTGCTTTTACCGTTCACGAGTACGAGCACGACCCGGCCGCCCGCGCGTTCGGCGAGGAGACCGTCGAGAAACTGGGGATTGACCCCACCCAAGCTTTCAAGACGCTCATGGTGCGCCTGGAGCCCACCGGCGAGTTCGTCGTCGGCTGCGTGCCCGCGCTGGCTCACCTGTCCATGAAACTGATCGCCAAGGCCGCAGGTGCCAAGAGTGCCGCCATGGCCGACCCTGCCGTCGCCCAGCGGCGCACCGGCTACGTCGTGGGCGGCATCAGCCCGCTCGGGCAGACCACGCCTCACCGGCTGTTCATCGACTCCTCCTGCCTGGATCACGAGACCATGATCGTCTCGGGCGGGCGCCGAGGCCTCAGCGTCGAACTGAGCCCCCTCGACCTCGTCGACCTCACGGACGCCGAGGTCACGGACCTCGCCCAGGTCTGACCGGCCTCGTCCCTGGCGAGCCCGTGCTGGTGTGGACGGCACTCGCTCTATGTTCTTGCCCGCCCCGGCCTCGTGCTGCTTCCGTCTTCATCTCAGCCGCTGATACTCCCGCGCCCCAAATTTCGCATGCAATTCCCCGGCTGTTCCTTCAGTGTTTGAAGGAGAGGTATTCAAATCATGCGGTTTCTGGGCTCTTCGCTCCGATCCGAATAATGAATTGCATGCGACGTTGTTGAGGAACCCTGCTGGGAAGCGCTACCTCGTGTCCATGACTCGTGCCGATCCGATGCCGTGACGCGGTCCGTATTAGTGCGTAGATCGCTCGACGTACAATGAGTGCACCCAGGTGAGTGAAGTGAGAGTGGATGAACGAGGAGACTGTGATCGTGTCTGAAGATCTGCGGTACAGCGAAGAGACTGAGGCAGCCATGCGCGAGGCTCGCGAGATTGCTACTGGGCGTATTTCTGCTGTGCGCTATGGCTCTGCGGCAGAGGCGTTGAGGGAGAACGATGACAACTGACATGACTGAACTAAGCCGCCGCGGGCGCGCCGCCTACTGGGTCGTCGCCGCCTTCGCCTGGGCTGGCGTCGCCGCCACCCTCATCATTACGGCCTTTGATGGCTACGCTGCGCCGACCCACGTCGAGGAGGGTCTCTTCGCGGGTGCTCCCCACGGCTGGGCGGGCGCCCCCGAGCGTCTCATCAATTGCCTGTCCTACTTCACCGAGCTGTCCAACATCATGGTCGCGATCATCTCGACCCTCCTCGCGCGCCGAGGCCGCGTCGGGGCATGGGGGAGGGCCACACACCTGTGCGCGCTCATGATGATCACTGTGACCGCCATCGTTTATGCGACCCTCATCGGCCCCTACGAGGTCCTCTCCGGCTACGCGCTCGTCACCAACCCGCTACAGCACATCCTCGTCCCCGCCGCCTTCGTGGGGACGGCCGCGCTCGCGGGACCGCGCGGCGGCATCACGTGGGCGACGCTGGGACGCGCCCTGCTGATCCCGGTCGCGTGGGTGGCGTACACGCTCGTGCGAGGCACCTTCACGCACCAGTACCCCTACGGCTTCGTGAACGTGTGGCGCCTCGGTTACGTGCAGGTCGCCATCAACATCGTGGTGATCCTGATTGGCGCCCTGGTCTTCATGGCGCTCTTCGCGGGCGCGGACTGGCTGATCCGCAAGGCGTCCCGGCGCTGACGGTCTGTGCACCTCCCGGACACGGTCTCGTCCGAGGCCGCTAGAGTGAGGCCATGAGCAACGAGCCCGGGCTTGTCCCTGAACTTGCCGTCACCGATTACGAGGCATCGCGCCGTTTTTGGTGCGACCTCGTCGGGTTTTCCCTGCGGTATGAAAGGCCGGAAGAGGGATTCGGATACCTCGTTTTAGGCAGCGCGCACCTGATGCTCGACCAGATCAACCAAGGCAGGACATGGGCGACTGGCATGCTTGAGGCCCCACTTGGTCGCGGGATCAACCTCGAGATCCAGGTTGCACCTCTGGACGTCGCGTGGGAGCGCCTCACGCAGGCGCAGTGGCCGATCTTTGTCGAACCCGAAGAGAAGTGGTACCGGGCGGGCGATGTGGAGATCGGCGTCCGGCAGTTCCTCGTCCAGGACCCCGACGGATATCTCGTGCGCCTCCAGGAGGAGATCGGAGAGCGGCCGCTGTTTCACCCGCCCGTTAAAGGTGGGGTGACGAACCCTACCGCGGCCCGACGGTGATTGTCGTCAGCGCAACCCTTCCAGCCTCGTCCGAGGCGGGTACATCCACGAGGGCGACGATGCGCCAGTCCATGTCCTCCTCCGGGTCAAACAGGGTTTGCGTCGCCAGCCAGAACGTGCCGGCGCTGGCCTGATCGACCGCGTCCGCGATCGCTTCGATGCGCGCCGCCTGGGTGCGCTCGAAATCGGAAGAAATCGTAGTGGGGGCCAACTCCAGCACGTCCTCGCGGGTCGGGGCCTCGTTCAAGGAGCACAGCGACAGGGCGCGCGCCCGCTGGTCAATGCCGATCCACTCGTGCTCCGCCCAGTAGCGCTCGAGCACCGCATCCCACTCGTCCTCGCCCCACGGGGCTACCACGGGGGTACGCGAGGTCTCGTCCAGTCGCGCCAAGGCCTCGACGTTGTCGCGGCTCATCGCCTCCACGCGCTCGAACAGGGCCGAGCGGATCGCCGTGCGGAACGCGTGACGGTTCGCGCTGAAGGGAACGGTCCCGTCCTCCCGCGCGCCAAACGCGAGCTCGGCGCCCTCCGTGCCGTCGCCCTCGGACGCGGGGGAGAGGGCCTGACCCGTGGACATGGCCTCCCACTCGTCCAGCAGCGAGGAGTCGACCGCGCGGATCAGCGCCGACAGCCACGCAATGATGGAACGCAGCTCGTCCGTCATGAGCTCATCCGGCACGATCTGGCGCAGCGCCCGGTACGCGTCCGTCAGGTAGCGCAGCACGATGCCCTCAGAGCGGCCCACGTCGTAGCGGCTAACGATCCCCGTGAAGGTCAGCGCGTTCTCGATCATCTCGCGCACGACCGACTTCGGGGAAATTTCCTGATCCTCGATCCACGGGTTCGCGTGCAGGTATACCGCGAACGCGTCCCCGAGCAGATCGGCCAGCGGACGTGGCCACGTGACCTCCTCCAGGGCGGCCATGCGCTCGTCGTACTCCATGCCCTGCGCCTTCATCGCGGCCACGGCCTCGGCGCGCGCGGCCTTCTCCTGTGCGAACAGGAGTGGGCGCGGATCCTCCAGGACCGACTCGATGACCGAGACGACGTCCAGGGCGAAGGTCGGGGACTCGGGGTCCAACAGCTCGAGGGCCGCCAGCACGAAGGGGGAGAGCGGCTGGTTGAGCGCGAAGTCGTCCGGCAGGTCGGTGGCCGCGCGCAGGCGGGGCTCACCCGAGGCCGAGGCCTGCGCAGAAGACACGTGCTCGACGACGCCCGCCTGCTTCATCGACGTG
>CALBAF010000384.1 GCA_937926415.1 uncultured Actinomyces sp. | reverse complement strand
ACGACGCCGACGACTCATTATTCGTCGGATCATCGCCCACCTGATCCTGGTGCGTGATCGTTGCGACGTTCGTGATCAGCGAGCCAGCGCCCTCACCAGTGATACGCACGGTGATGGTGATGGTCTTGACCTCGTCCTTCGCAATGGTCAGGTTCGACAGATCCCACTTTCCGGTCTCTGCGTTGTAAGAGCCATCGCCTTCAGCGGACACGAAGGTGACGCCTGCGGGCAGCTTATCGGAAGCGGTCACACCGGTTGCCACGCTCGGACCATTGTTGGTCAGAGTGAGGGTGTAGGTGATTTCCTTTCCGGGTGCGAAATCGAAGGTGTTCTGTTCCTCTGCCGAGGGAGTGGTGATTGCCTTCTTAATCGCGGTGTCTGCTGCTGCAGTGAATGCCCAGTCCTGGTCGTTGTTCGTCATCGCGCCGGGGCTCAGCGTCACCTTGGAGGTCAGGGACAGCTCCTGGCCCTCCGAGGCCGTCAGGTCACCCGACGGGGCGTGGGTCTGAGCGGTGCACTCGGGGCACACGGTGGCAAGGGAGGCCTTGTCAACGGTCACGACGTAATCGCCGGGAGCCAGGTCCTTGAACGAGTACTTGCCGTTCTCATCCGTGACCGTCGTCAGCGTCTTCTCCACACCCGCGGGGGTCGTGTAAGTCAGCTTGACGGTCACGCCGGCCAGCGGCTTGTCCGCACCCGAAGGCGCAGAACCACCGTTGTTGTCGACGTCCCAGAACAGGGTGTCACCAATCGTGCCCTCGGCGATTAAACCAAGGTCAACGGTCATGTCGTCCTGACCCTGCTCCAGAACAGGCCATGTTTGCCAACCGTCGGAATCGACGGCACTATCATCGCCCGCATACCTCACGGTCTCGGAGTAGCCATCCGGGATGGTGAAGGTCACTTCATAGGAGCTGGGCAGCAGGTTCGCGAAGACGTACTTGCCGTTGGCGTCCGTGGTCACGGGCTTGACGAGATTACCGTCGGCGTCAAGGAGCGAGCCCGTACCCAGCACTTCATCGATGGTGACGGTGACGCCAGCAACGCCGACCTCATCCGCATCCTGGATGCCGTCCTTGTTCGCGTCAAACCACACGAAGTTACCCACCGACACAGGCTTCACGAAACCAAAATCGATCTTGGTCACGTTCGGCGCGGCACTCGTCAGGGTGATCGGGTCCGGCGTCACGAGCTTGCCCTGACCAATCTGGGAACGCGTCATCGATGAGCCATACGCGAAGGTCTGCTTGTAGTCGGCCAGGTTCACGTCTGTGCCGTCAACCTTCGCCTCACCCGCAACGACCTCCACCTTGTACGAGCCCAGCGGCAGACGGGTGAAGCTGTACTTACCATCGGCATCGGTCTTCGTGGTGATGTCGGCGCCGGACGAATCCTTCACCGGGTTGCCATCAGCATCGAGCAGACGAACCGTCACACCCTCGAAAGGCTTACCGGTGCCTTCGCTGAAGAACCACCAGGCTTTCACATCGTTATAGATCATGCCCGACAGGGTGCCACCCACAGTGAAGGAAGCGCTCGAGGTGTTGTTCGAAGGATCTGCATCCTTCTGATCGTATTCACCCAGAGTTGCCGTATTCGTGATGGTCCTGCCCTCGGTGTAGGGGTTGACCTTCACCAGAACGTAGAGTGTCTGGGTTCCGTTCACCGCAAGGTTTGTATTCAACTGGCCGGAGGGCATTGCCTCCCAGTCGGTGTCCAAATTCGCGAAATCCGGGTTCGAACTGTGCTGTACGCCGACGCAGGGAGTGGTTGCATCAGTCTGGCACAGGCGGACCTGCGAGGAGATAAATTCGATTCCCTGCGGAAGGACATCCTTAATCTTCATCCCAGAGGCGACAGCCGGCCCCTTGTTATTCAAGGTGATCGAGTACAGCATGTAATCGCCAGGCATAACCGGGTCAGTCGACTCGATTGTTTCCGGGATTCCATTTGCATCCATGACCGGTTGATCGCCGTTCACCTTAACGCGAGCAACCTTCTTGGTGACCGACACGTCAGTGGAGACGTTGATACCAACCTTGGGTGCTTCGTTCGGCTGCAGGAAAGAAACCTTGCCGTTTTCGGTGACACCACCGGACATTGCAACGGAGTTCCACGCAATGAGGTTGGCGTTAACCGGAGAGGTCATGGTTGCCACGAACTGGATCTTTTCGCCGACCTCAATATCGCGGTTCATGACCAGGCGGAAGCCCTTAACGGTCTTCAGGTCTGCGGGGGCTGCTCCCCAAGCGTTGGGGGTACAACCGGCAGGGCCGTCGTTCATCGCGCCACCGACGCTCATAACCTCGCCGCGGCAGGGATTCTCAACGGTCGTGTACTGGATTGTGATATCCGAGGCGGGAACTTCGCTGATTTCGGGGTCCTGGCCTGACTTTTCCTTGATCGACTGGAAGGTCCAGTTGGTCGAGTCCAGGTAGGGCTGCCAGGAGGAGCCACGTGCCTGAGAAGAGGCGGGACCCACACCCGTGTCGCCCGGGTGAGGAAGAATGTCATAGGCGACAACCTTCGTCAGGGGAGCGTTACCAGCGTTTGAAATGGTGAAACGGTAGGCGCCGTCGGCACCCGGGTCAATCTCAGCGACCTCGCCCGCCGGAACAAAGTCAGGATTCTTGTTGCCCTTCACTTCCTTCGTGATGCTCATTGCGGGGGTGGTCGCAACGTTGAAGTTGGCAGTGGCGTTACAGACGTAGTCCTCAGTTGAACCGTTGCCGTTGACGTCGAAGGTGTCCTGCACGCGACCGGTGAGGCAGTAGTTCGTGTTGCGCAGGCTCTTATCCTCGGCGGTCGACTTCGCGCCGTCGCCGGGCATGTAGGCGTTTGCATCGTTCGTGGTCTGACCAGCAGGCGCTGTATTCTTCACAGTCGTGTTGAAGGCCGTGTAAAGATTTCCTTCGACGGGATCAGGAACAATCATACGGAGCAGGGTTCGGCCCGATCCGTTGTAATTCTTCGTGATCTCGATCTGGACCTTGCTGAGGTCGTACTTGCTTCCATCAGGATTCGTCAGAGTCGACCCACCCATCAAGGTGACCTGGGAGGCGTCATCAATGTCGAAGCCTTCGGGCAGCAGATCCGCAATGGTGAAGGGGGTGGGCTTACCGCCTTCGGACTTCTTGCGAACAATACCGTTAATGCCGAAAGAGGCTGTCTTTCCAACGGTCACGGGGTTCGTGCGAGCAACCTTGTAAACTCCCACGCTGGGGAAGTCCTGGCGCACGCGCATCCAGGTGCACAGATCATCGGCAGAGGCAACAACCTGGCCGCTGTCCTTATCCGTCAAAGTGCCGGATGCGCAGTTCTGGAAGCGGACGTAGTCAGGGGAGGCGACGTAGTTGTAGTACTTCTCAGGCGGAGCAACCGTGTTGTAGTGCGAGGCGAAATCCGCAGGTTCTTCCGTGGGAAGAGTTGAGGGAATTGTGCCGTAGAACCACACGGATGCGTTGGTTTGTGGGGCAATATCCGAATCGATGGTGAAACGGGTGATCCATTCGCCATCGGGAAGGTTCAAAGTGCTTGTCTCGGTGTAGTTGACGACCTCGTGATTACCCTTGTTGGTCCAGTATTCAAGAGTCCAGCCACCCTGATTTTCGTAGCCGGACTTGCCGAAGATGCTGAAGCGGTACGGGCTCACCATGGTCGGCTGGTCACAGTTGCCACCTGCAGCCTTGGCATCCTGAGAGGACCAGGTACAGGGCATGGTGTCATCAAAGTGGGCGTGAGTCGTTGTGTTACCGGTGTTCGACGCGCCGAAACGCCACGCGCTCATGCCATCGCGAAAGGCATACGTGTTGTCGTTACCGGCCTTGGCGAGTCGACCGCCCGGCTTGCGCAGGGCGAAACCATGGGTAATCTCGGAGCTCTTCGTCAAGGTCGTTGAAGGATCATTCATCACCTTGGCGGTGATGGTGGCCTTGTTTGTAACCGTGTCGGCCGTCGTTACAGTACCTTCGGGGTACTTCACGGTAACGAGGGACTCGATGGGGTTTTGCCATCCCCACTTGTCATAGGACCAAGTAACAGTGTGGGTTGCTGCATCGTAAACGCCGCCATTGGTAGCGGAAACGAATACTGCCTTCGCGGGAAGCGGATCGACGACCTTAATGTCCTGGACCTGCACGAAGTTGGTGCCGTTGACGCCACCCTTCAGTGAGGAACCATTCCAGCGGATACCAACCTTATTGGGGTCGGTTTGGTCGATCTGCTGATAGCCGTAGCGCAGCTTGTAGGTCGTTTCACCGCCGACAGCAGGGTAGCTGTTCGGGTTTGTCGAACCGCTCTTCTCAATGGCGATATCGGTGTCCGCGGTCCACTTGGTGGTTTGCGAATCCTCGATGGGATCTGCGTTCGACGCTGTAAATTCGACACGTTGAGTGGTTGTCGAGTTAGTCGGTGCATCGTTTCCGTCGTAGTGCCAGGTGATCTGGATACGGTCGGAGGTGCCTGCCGGGATGGTGCGGTTCAGAGTGTAAATGAACTGCTTCATACGGGGAGGACCGGGGAGAATGCTCTGGCTGGCGTTAGCGACGGTGGAGCCGGTAACAGAAGAGGCCGAGTAGAGATGGTCCTTCAGCTGAACTCCGGTGGGAGTGACGGCTTCGGGGAGCAAGAACTTGATGACGGCGCCTTCACAGGGGGTGGTCACCGAAGAACAGGAGTAGTTGATTGTCGTCACCTGGTTTTCGCGCACCGTGAGGGTATCGCTGTCGTTGACGACGGTCATTGCCAGGGTTGCCGGCTTCTCAGAGGTTGAGCGTGCACGGCGCGTGCGGGGCTGATCCTCGGGGGCGACCTCGGCGGCGGGAGCCTCAGCGCCAGCCTCAGCGGCGGGGGCTTCCACCCCAGCCTCGTCGGCA
>CALBAF010000383.1 GCA_937926415.1 uncultured Actinomyces sp. | reverse complement strand
CGACACTCCCTCTACGCCCGCCCCGACCCCCTCGGCTACCCCTTCGCCCGCTCCTAAGCTGGCCAAGACCGGTAGTGACGCGGCAGGCCTGGGTATTCTGGCTGGAGTCGTCGCAATCGCGGGTCTGTCTCTGGCTGCAGCTAAGCGTCGCAGCCACTGATGATGTCGAAGGCCTGGGGTGCGTGAGCACCTGAGGTCGTGCAGTGGGCGGGATGAGCAATGCTCATCCCGCCCACTTCTTTGTGCGTGCTTTCTGAGCGGCGGATCATTCGTGGGGGGAGGGAGCGGGAGCGTGCGGACAAAAGTCCTGTCAAAAGATGGTTGGTTGCTTATCGCGTTGTTGTCGCAGCGTAGGGATGAGCTTCGTCGTGCTAACGAAGGTGCGGATGCTCGGTTGCGTGCACCGTGCATCGTCGCAGCTCGGAGCCGGTTGTTTTCTTCGTGGCGAGCTGCCTGGATCTATGTGCGAGAAAACGCTGTCCGCATTCGTGGCGGTATGAATGGGGCGAAAACATGCAACAGTGTGATGAAGAATACCTTGATGTGTGAACCGCGTTTTCGCTGGTCAAGTGCGGTTGACCTGATGTGCAGGAAATTAAATTGGATGAATTACAGATGTTTTTATTGCGCCGCGTTGATGCAGCTCAAGGCGGTTTGACGAGGTAATTTTATTTGAATAGTTTTTCGCCAATTCTTTGATCGCTTGCCATTTTGACGCGTTACTCTATAATTATGTGCTTGAGGCGATACCGTCTTATGTCCATCGACAGGAGTTTTTTTATGGTTGCGTTGAAGAGTAGGCGGCTTAGCGCACTTCTTGTAGCTTTCGCTCTGGTGCTGAGCTTCTTTGGTGCTTTGCAGCTGTTGACGACCCGCACGGCGTCGGCCACGGCGCTTGCGTGTCCCGCCCCCACGACGAACGTCAACGACAAGATTGACCTCGACTGGGATAATCTGCAGCTCGTCAATCCCCAGGGTGCAGAAGCGAAGACAATCGCGAACCTGTGGGATGTTGGCGTCAAGCTGCCGTGGAAGACGAACGGTGCTGTGAAGGCCGGCGACTACTTCACCTACGACGCGACCGTCGCCGAGGCGAACACGGGTCAGCCGATCCTGCGCCCCACCACCGAGCGTACCTTTGACGTCCGTTCCGCAACCGGCGTTGTCATCGGCTGCGGCACCTGGGGGATCGACGGTATCGTCACCGTCGTCTTTAACGAGAACGCCGACTCGGCCGCCGAGTGGGCGGGCTCCGTGACGACGAGCGCCACGATTCAGTACACCGGCCCCGCCAACGAGAACTTCGTGGTGAAGGTCGGCAACAAGGTGGTCTCGCGCAAGGTCAACATGGTCGTGCGCCCCACCGGTGAAGCTCGCACTGTCAAGGAGGGCTGGATTGGCCTGAACGACAGTGAGGATGGCGATGAGAACAAGGCCATCATGTGGCGTGTGATCCTGCCGGCCGGTGATAAGGCCGTGACCGGTGCGTCGATCGTTGACGAGGTTCCCGCCGGTGAAAAATGGAGCTACGACTGCGCCACGGTGACGGACTACGTCAAGAAGCACACCTTCGTCGTCGTCGATCCGACCACGCCCGAGGGCAAGCGCCAGAGCAAGGACACCTCGAACGGCGCCTTCGGCTCTGGTTCTAAGGTTGAGTGCACGCCCCAGAAGCTGACCGTGACCTTCCCTGAGATTCCTGCGAACCAGTCGGCGATCGTCGAGATTCCGACTCGCGTCGAGGGCGCCAAGCGCGCTGCCGACGTCGCCGGTAAGTTCTCCAACACCGTGGAGTTCAACGTGCCCGGCAAGAAGGTTTCCCCCGTCACGAAGGTGGTGCGTTTTGGTGCGGTTGCGGATGCTTTCGCGCACCAGACCTTCTCGGTGACCAAGAAGGTCGACGGCGAGCTCCCCGACAACGCGAAGGACCTCGAGTACACCCTCAACATCACGCTGAAGAACGATGCCGATCCGTCGGTCAACAAGACCTACCAGGCGACCGTCAAGGCCGGTAAGAGCTACAGCTACCCGGGCACCCTCCCGCTGGGCACTGAGGTGACCGTCTCCGAGGGCGACCTCCCTGCAGCCGATGGCGTGACCTGGAACGAGGCCGAGAGCCGCGTGTTCGATACCGCGCAGGGTGTCACCCTCAAGGCCAACAACCGCGAGGCGACCTTCAAGCTCAGCGAGGATCAACTCTTTGCGCTGAACCTGAACAACAAGCTGGTTCCTACGCCTAAGCCCACGCCGACGCCCACGCCCACGCCTGAGCCGACGCCCACCCCCACGCCGACGCCCACGCCTTCGGAGACCCCGACCCCGGAACCGACTCCGACGCCCTCGACGCCTCCGGCTCCGGCTCCGCGCCTGGCCAAGACTGGCGCTGATGCTGCAAACATCGGTGTCCTGGCCGGCATCGTGGCCCTTGCAGGTGGATCGCTCGTCGCCGTCAAGCGTCGTCAGCGCTGACCCTGATGATGACGGTTTTGGTACCGTCACCAGAGTGACGCGAACTCATGCGTCACGCCGAATACGCGGGTGGGAAGAGACATACTCTTCCCACCCGCGTGTGCTATGTGCGCGAGTCTGTGTTCTGAGAACTGGGGACGAAAGAAACAGCCACAACAGGAATGCCTGGAATTGGCCGATTGCCCTCTAGTGTTGGCAAGGGTGCGCTGTGCCCGCAGTGGCCCAGTCGTCGCCTCATGCGGCGCCAAGCGCCCTAGCGAGTCAGGATGAACACCCGCGCCTCCCACGGCCTCATAGGCTCGGTAACGGTAGGCTCGCCGCAGATTTGTGAGTGGGCGTCATCCGTCTGAGCACGCGATGCGTCCACGTTGCCCAGGTAGAGGCTCCAGGGTAACGAAGCCACTGCCTCGTCCTGTCGGGAGAACAGGGGAGTGAGGCCCTCCCCGGACAGATTGACCATCACGAGGACATCCGAATCCGGCATGCTGCGCCGATAGACGAAGAGCGCGGGCGCCGACGCGTCGATGCGTTCGAAGGCTCCATCGCTCAGTGCTGGGATGGTGTGCCGCGCGTGAATGAGTGCCCGGTAGTAGGCCAGGATGGAGTGAGGATCGTTAGCCTGCGCTGCGACGGTGATGTGCTCGGCGGAAGAAGGCATGTCGATCCACGGGTTTCCTTGCGTGAAACCGGCAGCAGGGGAGGAGTCCCATTGCATCGGTGTTCTGCCGTTGTCTCGCGACATCGCAGCTAGCCCCTCGGGGACCTTATCGACCCCGAGGCGCTCCATGTATGACACGGATTCGACGTCGCGGAAATCGGTTGCGGCCGCAAAATCCCCGCCGAGCATGCCGATCTCCTGGCCCTGAAAGATAAAGGGGGTGCCGCGCTGCAGGAAATAGGCGGTCGCCAAAGCGGTCGCTGATTCGTACCAGTACTGCGATGGATCCCCGAAACGAGACACCGAACGCGGCTGATCGTGGTTCTCCAGGTACAGCGCGTTCCATCCGCGCGTTCCGAGCGTGTCCTGCCAGCGAGTGAGGACATCCGCCAGCTCGCCGGGCTCCAGCTGGCGGGGCGAAAACTTGCCGTTCTCGAGGCCGAGGTTGACGTGCTCGAACTGGATGAGCATGTTGAACTCGCGGCGGTCGGGATCGCAAAAGAGCAGGGACGTCTCGGGAGACGCGTTCGAGGCCTCGCCGACCGTAAACGACCCCGGATGGTGGGCGAACGTCCGCTCGTGCATCTCCTGCAGGAATTCGTGGAGCCGAGGCCCGTCGGCGAAGCACTCGTGCCCGACCCCGAACGGGGGGCGTGGTACCCCGCCATCGGGCAAACCCGGCAGCTTCGAGATCACGTCAATCGCATCGACGCGGAATCCGTCGACGCCACGGTTGAGCCACCAATTCATCATCTCGTAGATGGCGTTGCGAACCTGTGGATTCTCCCAGTTCAAGTCGGGCTGCTCGCGAGCGAAGAGATGCAGGTAGTACTGGCCGGAGGACGCGTCGTACTCCCAAGCCGGGCCGCCGAAAAATGACTCCCAGTTCGTCGGCTCAGCACCGGCAGTACCGGGCTCGCAGCCGGGTCGTGGATCTCGCCAGTAGTACCAGTCTCGGCGCATTGAATCGATGCTCGATGCCGATTCAATGAACCACGGATGCTCGATCGACGTGTGATTGACGACGAGGTCCATGACGACGCGCATGCCCAGCTCGTGGGCGCGCGAGACGAGGGCGTCGAACGCGCCGAGATCGCCGAACAACGGATCGATGTCCCGATAGTCCGAGATGTCGTAGCCGTTGTCCGCCTGAGGGGAGCGGTAGATCGGTGAGATCCACACGATATCGACCCCGAGGCCGGCCAGATAGTCGAGGCGGCGGGCAATCCCCTCAAGATCACCGATTCCGTCCCCGTTCGTATCCTGAAACGAACGGGGATAGACCTGGTAGAGCACCGCGTTCTTCCACCAGGGCTGTGCCGCGTAGAGCTTGCCAGGAAGCAGCTCGGGGTGGACGATCATCGCGCGTGTCGGTTGTGCGGTTTAGTAGGCGTCGATGGCAGCCCAGGCCTCGTACAGGCCATTTTCCGTGTGGTAGACGACCGTGCACGTGAAGTCGAAGGTACCGCTCTTGCCCGTGAGAAGAGTGCCTCTGAGCTGGCCCTTCGCCAGGTACTGGGGACGTCCGCTATTGTCCACCCCGTCGCGCTCGACCATCCAGTTCCCAACCGAGCCCGTCTGGACCGTCTGTGATAGCGCCGCCTTGCATTCGGTCTTCACGCCGTATTCCTCGTCTGAGGAGACGCCGCTTGACGGACCGGAGCCCTGGGTTGGGGTGGGGGCCGGGCTCGGCTTCGTGCCGACCGGCGGCGCGGACTGAGTCGGCGCAGGGGCGGGA
>CALBAF010000382.1 GCA_937926415.1 uncultured Actinomyces sp. | reverse complement strand
AGGCCTCGTCCCTCATCTACGACTGGGCCGAGGCCAACCTGGCGGCGCACCCCTTCGTCGAGAATCCGACCTGGCGTTCCCCCGTGACCGCCACAATCGAGATCGACGAGGCCGCGAACGCCTCCGAGCTGGCGGCGCACCTGCGCGCGCTCGGGATCGTCGACATCGGCGCCTACCGCGGAGTGGGCGCCAACCAGCTGCGCATCGGAACGTGGCCGAGCGTGGAGGTCGAGGACGTGGAGGCGCTCCTCGCCTGTATCGACTACTGCCTGGAGCGCGTGCTCTAAGTTCTTCGACGGGCGCCAATCAGAGCGGGTCGACGGAACGGCGCGGCGCGTCCACGGAGGAATCCGCCTCGATGCCCACCCACGGGAACGAACGGCGTCGCACGACGCGCCCCTTCCAGTGGATCATGGCCCACGCTCCGCAGATAAGCGCGATACCGAGGGAGGCGATGCCGCCGACCAGGATCGACCAGCGCGCGCCGAACGTCGTGCCCACCCATCCGATGAGCGGCGAGCCGATCGGGGTTGCTCCGAGGAACACGAGGGAGTACAGGGCCATGACGCGCTCGCGCTTGTCGGGGTCGGTGCGCGTCTGCACGAGGGCGCTCGCGCTCGTGTTCATCGTCAGCATGCCGAAACCCGTGGGGATCGACAGGAGAGCGAACCACCAGTAGGAGGGCGACAGGGCCAGGAGGATCTCGGCGGTACCGTAGAAGGCGGCGCCCATGAGGATGATGCGCAGGCGGGGGGCGCGGCGCGCGGCTCCCGTGGAGCCGAGGATCGACCCCACCGCCATGAACGTGGAGAGGATGCCGAAGGAGCCGGCGGCCTTTCCGAACACCGTCGTCGCCATGAGGGCGCTGGTCATCTGAAAGTTCATACCCAGAGCGCTCACGACGAAAATCAGCGCCAGGATGATGCGGATGTCCGTGCGGCTATGGACGTACACGACGGACTCGCGCAGCTGCCCCGGGGCGCGAGGCACGAGGGTGCGCGGGTAGAGCTGATCGCCGCGCATAAGGGCCAGCGCG
Source organism: uncultured Actinomyces sp. (assembly GCA_937926415.1). GTDB lineage: Bacteria > Actinomycetota > Actinomycetes > Actinomycetales > Actinomycetaceae > Pauljensenia. The sequence continues at coordinate 5,053 of CALBAF010000382.1, read as the reverse complement.
ATGACGGGCGCCATGAACATCACAGCATCGATGAGAAAGACCGGGCCGATCCCCCACCAGTCGATGAAGAAGCCCGCGGAGGCTGGGCCGATGAGGCGCGCGGTGTGGAAGGCCGTGGCGTTCAGGGCAACGGCGTTCGCCATCTTCTCGTGGGGTACGAGCTCGCCGACGAATGCCTGGCGCGCCGGGGTATCGACGGCGGAGATAGTCCCCGAGATGAACGCCAGGATGTACTGGTGCCAGAGCTCGCCCGTCCCCGTCAGGACGACGATGCCGATGATGAGGGACACGAGGCCGACGCCGAGCTGCGTGCACTGCAGGAGGCGGCGCCCCGGAATGCGATCTGCGAGGACCCCCGCCCATGCGGAGAACAGGATAATGGGGAGGAACTGGAGCGCCGTCACGAGGCCAACCTGCGACGCATCGTGATCGGTGAGGACCGTCAGGACATACCAGTCCTGGGCGACGCGCTGAAGCCACACGCCCGTCGACGCAATGAGGGAGGCAACGAACCAGTACCGGTAGTTCAGGTAGCGCATGGATGCAAACGTTGCCGACATGCCGGTCCTCCCTCTCTCAATTCGCGCACTGTACGAGGCCGGGGCTGGCGGCGTCGGCCGGCCCCCATCGGCGCACCTTCCCAGGATACGACCGCCCCGCCGGAGAAAGACTCCGGCGGGGCGGGAAGGGCGCGAAGGTGACGAATCAGCCGACGCCGAGGAGACGCTGGATCGGGCCCATCAGGAAGTAGATAACGAACAGGCCGGCGACCAGCCACATGAGCGGGTGCACCTTGGCGGCCTTGCCCTTGACGAGCTGGATGACCGCGTAGGTCACGAAGCCCACACCGATGCCGACGGACACGGAGTAACCGAAGGGCATGAACGCGATCGTCATGAAGGCAGGGATCGCAACCTCCGGGGAATCCCAGTCGATGCCGGTCACCTGGGTCAACATGAGGTAGCCGACGAACACGAGGGCCGTGGACGCAGCCTCGGTCGGGACCAGCTCGACGAGGGGCGCCAGGAAGGTCGACAGCAGGAACAGGATGCCGGTAACCACGGAGGCCAGACCAGTGCGAGCACCCTCGGCGACGCCCGAGGCGGACTCGACGTAGGAGGTGTTCGAGGAGACGCCACCGACGCCGCCGGCCACCGCGGCCAGGGAGTCGACGATCAGGATCTGGCGGGTCTTGGGCGGGTTTCCATCCTTGTCGAGCAGGTTGCCCTCGGCGCCGACGGCCACCATGGTGCCCATCGTGTCGAAGAAGTCTGCAAGCATGAGGGAGAAGACCAGCAGGATCACGGAGACGACGCCGAGCTTGCCGAAGCCGCCGAAGAGGTCAACCTTGCCGAGCGTGTCGAACACGGGAACCGCGATCGGGGAACCCTTGAGCTCGGGGACGGTCTGGCCCCAGCCGGTCGGGTTGGTCTCGGAGATACGATCGATGTGGGCGAACGCCTGAACGATGACGGCGAGGATCGTGGAGGCGATGATCGAGATCAGCACACCACCCTTGACGCCGCGCACGTACAGGACGAGCATGAGGAAGAGGCCGAACACGAAGACGAGGGCCGGCCAGCCGTCAAGCGAACCCGAGATGCCGAACTGGACGGGGGTCGCGCCGGTGCGCACGATGCCCGCGTTCACGAGGCCGATGAGGGCAACGAAGAGGCCCAGGCCCACCGTGATGGCGGTCTTGAGGGCAGCGGGAACCGCACGGAAAACGGCCTCACGGAATCCCGTGAGGACGAGCAGGAAGATGAGGATACCTTCCCAGGCGATGATGCCCATGGCCTCGCCGTAGCTGAGGCCGGCGCCAAGGACCAGGGTGAAGGCGACGACCGCATTGAGGCCGAGGCCTGCGGCGAGCGCCAGGGGGTAGTTCGCGACAACACCCATGAGGATCGTCATGACGCCCGCGACGAGCGCGGTGCCGGCTGCGATGCCCTGGGTCGTGATGGAGCCATCTTCGGGAACGGCATTGCCCAGGATCGCCGGGTTGACGACCAGGATGTAAGCCATCGCGAAGAAGGTAACAAATCCACCGCGGATTTCGTGACTAATCGTCGAGCCGCGCTTGGAGATCTGGAAGAACGAATCAAGTGACTGTGCGAAGCCGCCGCGGGATGGGGCGGTCTTTTCTTGTGTGCTCACCGGATAATCGTGCCTGCTCAGCTGCCCGCGCGCAAACAAACTCACCATTTGCCCACTTGCTGAGAAAGCACCCGGGACTCAGTCCCGAGTGCTTTCTCTCAGTTCATAGCGGAAGGAAACCTCAGCCTTCCTGTTCCTCACCCGTCGGGGCCTCGGCCTGGGCGGACGTTGCTTCGCCGCCTGCGGCCTCATCCTTGCGCGCCTCGTTCGATGCCCGCGGCATCGGCTCGGCGTCAAGCGCCCCCTCGTTGACGCGCGAGGGGCGCACGGGCCACGCGGTACCGTTCTTCGGAACGTCGGTCTCCGAGTGGGAACCACACGTGTGATCCAGAGAGACCACGGCACCGTCGTCGGTTGCCCACTCGTTCGCACACACGCCAAACATCGTGCGCATGTCGCCGCCCATCTTCACGAGGAAGCCGCACGTGGAGCACGTGTTGCGCGGGCGACGCCCGGACTTCGGGCCACGCTCCGACTCGTACCAGCGCTTCGCGGCCTGGCTGTGCCCTTCAGGCGAGAGGACACGCACTCTTCCTAAGCCGAGCTCTCGCACGACCGGCAGGTCCGGGTCCACGCTCGTGTCCTCGAAGCTCTGCACGAGACGCTCATCGTCCGCCTTGTAGGGCAGGACATCGTCGCGAGAAATATCCGAGGGACGCAGGCGTTCTTCCCACGGCACCCACTCGGGCGCCAGGAGCGCGCCCTCACGAGGGGTCATGTCGACCTCGCACACGGTGGCGACGCGGCCACGCGGGACGCGGGCAACGGTCACGGCCCAGCACCAGCCCACGTACCCGGCGTCGGTAGACGCAAAGTAGTGGGTGGCCAGGCGTTCCGACACCATCTCGAAGCCGACATGCTCGCCGACGGGGCGCGGATGTGCGACGGCCTCGGCACCGGCGCGCGCAACGTCAACGGCGGCCTCGAGGACGGCGTCCTTCTTCACTGCCCGCAAGCGGGCTTGGGTCTTAGGCATCAAATTCCTCTGCGACGGCGCGCAGCACCTTCGCGATCTTGGTCGCGTTGTCCGGGTAGGTACCGCGGCGCAGCGATGCACTCGACGAGTCGAGGAGCTTGATCAGGTCCTCAACGACGGGCACCATCGCCTGCGGCTTGCGGCGCTTGGCTCGGGCAACGGAAGCTGTCTCCTTCAGGAATCGCACGCTCAGAGCCTGCGGTCCCTTGCGTCCATCGGCCACCGAATACTCCACGCGCGCACCCACACGCGGGGCACCGTGGTCGGCCGGCAACGCGGACGAGTGGAGGAAGACATCAGCGCCATCATCTCCCGCAATGAAGCCAAAACCGCGATCTGCGTCGAAGAACCTCACTTTACCGGTGGGCATGGTCCCCTCCTTCTCTCAATAGTCTGCAAGCCCATACGGGCTCTCCCTATCATAGGGCCCTCTTCCTCCGCGCGCGGGAGAGCGGCCGACGCCTGTAGCGAACAGCACCGCTGCCCGCAATTCTCAAGCCTCGTCACGTAGACTGACCCCACGGAAACAATCACCGACGCCGCGGTACGTCACACGCTAGACGCACGCTGCGCACATGGTGTATGTTGACCTGTTCGCCACATCGCAGGAGGCCCCCGTGACACGAATCCGCCGTTTCAGCCTCATCGCTGTCCTCACAGCGATGCTGCTTGCATTGGGCCTTCCCGCGCTCGCAGCGTCGCCCATATCCATCAGCGATTCGGTGACCGATCCCGACGGATGGCTTTCCAGTGCCGACCGCTCCACGATCGAGTCCGCGACGAGCAGGGCCGACTCCGCGGGCAAACCCGTCAAGGTCGTCGTGGTCGCCAACTTCTCGGGCACGGACGCACAGTCCTGGTGTCAGCAGACCGTCGAGCGTTCCTCCCTGGCCAACGGCACCGTCGTCTACGTCCTCGCGTACGACCAGCGCCGTGATATGGCCTGCTCCTACAACGGCCCCTCCGGTCCCTATCTCCAGAGCGCCGTGCGCGCCTCAGAGGCCCAGATGACAGCCAACCCTCTGACGTCTTCCGCCGTCGCCAACGGAGTTAACGCATTCGTTAGTACCTACGTGAACGGCACGTCCACTTCGGGTTCCAGCTCCACGGGTTCGAGTCACTCGAGCAACGCCGGCGCGACCAACGACGACGGCCGCTCGCTCTTGGGGTTCTTCTCCATGTTCCTGTTCCTCGTGGTCGGCGTCATTGCCATCGCTATCGGCGTTGCACGCTCGTCACGCCGCAACAGGCTCGCCGCCCAGCAGGCAGCACAGGTCGATGCCGAGAGCGCGAGGCATGCCGCCCAGGAAGCGAATCGTCAGCTGCTGTCCGCAGACGAGCAGGTGCGCACCGCGACTGACGAGCTCAACTACGCGCGCGCGCAGTTTGGCCTGAACTCCACGGATGAGTTTGCCCGTGCGATCGAAGCGGGAAAGGCAGCGGTGTCGCGCGGCTTCAGCGCCCAGGCGCAGATGAACTCCGCGACCGTGCCCGCCGAACAGCTCCGCCTGGCCACCGCGATCATGCAGGACCTGGGTGCCAACATGAACCCTCTCAGCACCATCCAGGCATCGTTCGCAACGAAACGCGCTGAGCAGGCCTCGCTCCCCGAGCGAATCGCCGAAGCACGCGAGCGCCTTTCGGAGGAACTGACCGATCTGGAGCGCGCGAAGTCCGAGCTGACCAGCATCTCGGCGCTCTACCCTGCGCAGATGCTGGCCTCCCTCCAGGACAACCCCGAGCAGGCCTCGGCCCTCCTCACCTCGGCGCGCACCGCGCTCGATACCGCGGAGGCTTCCGCGGCCACCGACCGTGCGCACGCCGCGAGCGCCCTCGACACCGCCCTGCGCGCCCTGACGATGGCCAACCACCAGACCGACGCGATCTTCTCGGCGAAGTCCGACCTGGACGCGATCCGCG
>CALBAF010000381.1 GCA_937926415.1 uncultured Actinomyces sp. | reverse complement strand
CGGCGCGGGTGGGACTCGCATCGTGGGCCGTGACCTCGTGGACCCGCCCCTCGACATTCAGGCCTACCCCTCGCCCATGTCCTCCTTCCGCCACTACACGACGGACCTGCAGGACGAAACCCTCCTGACCGTCTCCGACCTGCCCGAGAACCAGCGCGTGCGCATCGCCGCGATGGACGTGTACGACGGCACGACTTTCGGTATGTCCACGAAGCGCGGAGACGGACACACGGGCTACATCCCCGTGGAGTCCACGATCCCCGGCCGCGCCGAGGGTGACTCCCTCGTGACCGTGACGACGAGCGGCCTGTCCGGACCGTGGGTGCCGGTGCTCGGCACCGCCTCGGAGATCGTGTTCACTGGCGCGGGTTCTGCCGCCCAGAAGGATGGCCTCTACGTGGACACGTGGGCGAACGCCGCGCTGACGACCGGCCCCGCGGGAACAATGAGCTACAACGTGCGCACGTCCTTCGCCCAGCCCATGCGCGACGAAGACCTGGCGTCACTGTCGGTCGTCCCGCTGCACGCCACCGATAAGAACGTGCCCGAGGGCCTGGCGACGAAGGTCTCGGAGATCACCCAGAACGCGTCCACGGCGCTGTCCGCCGCGCGGTCAATCGAGCACTACCTGGCGAACAACGGCTACTACCTGAACGAGAACACGCAGTTCTCGCGTCCGGGTGTGCGCACGGACCGCCTGGAGCGAATGCTGAGCGGCGACGAGCAGCTCATCGGCGACGACCAGCAGTACTCGGCGCTCATGGCCCTGATGCTGCATCAGTTGGGCGTGAATGCTCGCGTCGTCATGGGTGCATACCCCGAGGGTGGCTCCCAGGGTGGCCCCGCGACCCTGCACGGCTCCGATATCCGCGCGTGGGTCGAGGTCGAGTTCGAGGGCGGCGTGTGGGCCGTTTTCGATCCCACGCCCCCGCGTGACCACACGCCGCAGACCCAGGTCCCCAAGCCTCGCAGCGTGCCGCGCCCGCAGGTGCTGCAGCCCCCGGA
>CALBAF010000380.1 GCA_937926415.1 uncultured Actinomyces sp. | reverse complement strand
CAGGACGACGCGCACCTCGTACTTGCTAGCCTGCTCACCCAGAACGGCGTTGACCTGCTTTTTCACGATGTCTTCCAAACGCCCCTGAGCCTTGTCAAGCAGCCCCTTGGAGACAGCTTCCTCTGCTGCGGCGGCTTCCCGATCCGCCAGGAATGTGGTGACCTCTCCGACCTCGATCTGGTTAACGATGGAGAAAGACTGGTCGTAGGTCTCGACCGAGGCAGGGTCGATGGAGGTGGAGAGAACTTCGACGGCAGGCACGGTCACCGTCACGACGTGACCCGCCTCGTCAACCTCGACCTGAATCTGGCTCACATCGGCCACTCCGGCCTTCACCTCACCCGCATAGGTGATGAGGTAATGGGCGCTCGTGCCCGGCACTTCCATGCCGAACACCTTGGTTCCCTCCTCAGAGTATTTCCCCACCTGGGTGAAGTTGTAGGACTCAGTGGCAAGTTCACCAATGTCGGCGAAAGAGTTTTTCACAAGGGTCGTGTCAACGGTAACGACAGGTTCGCCACCCTGGTACCCGGATCCGATGCCGAATACCGGGGCAGCCTTCATGCCACCGGCGAATCCTGCACCTGCGATCACCACAGACGCAGCCAACTTAGCAACGGTGGAATAACCCATGATGACCTCACTGACACAATCACGACGAATATTAGGTAACCTTCACGGGAATTGTAGGGTAAGTGTCAAGGTGCCACAACAGCGGCGCCACGCGGATTGACTGCACGCATCCGGATAGGTTGCACGCTTCCGGATAGGTTAGCCACATCCGGATAGGTTAATAAGCTATCCGGATGTTCGTTACCTATCCAGATGTTCATTACCTATCCAGATGTTCATTACCTATCCGTATCCTCACAACCTATCCGGATGCTCGTTACCTATCCACATCTTCACAACCTATCCGCATACCAACGGCGAGCCAGACTGTCGCCTTCCCCAAGAATCGCGCACGTAATTTAACTTGTTCAGTTTTTAGCCACGGCTCAAAACCGCATGTTTTCAACAATACGATTTCAAATCTTGAAAAACACGGCAGGAAATTACGTGCGAAATTGTGGCGGGAGCACGCATGAGAGCACAGGAAAAGGCCGGGCCCGACAAGCTTCGTTGTCAGACCCGGCCCTCACTAGCTCTCAGGCTTAGTACCAGCCCACGGCGTTGGAGTGCGCCCAGGCGGAGCAGGGCGTACCGTAGCGGCCCTTGATGTAGCCGATACCCCAGTTGATCTGGGTGATCGGGTTGGTGCGCCAGTCAGCGCCCGCCGAGGCCATCTTGGAGCCCGGCAGCGACTGCGGGATGCCGTAAGCGCCCGACGAGGCGTTCTCAGCGTAGGGGTTCCACTGCGACTCGCGGTTCCACAGGAGGACCAGGCACTGGTACTCGCTGTCACCCCAGCCCTGGGCTGCGACGAGGGGCTTGGCCAGCGAACGCGGATCCTCACCGGAGTAGTTCGTGGGGACGGCGCCGGCGGCAGCAGCGGCGGCAGCAGCAGCGGCAGCCGTAGCAGCGTCCGCGTTCTTCGTGTCGGCTGCGATCGCGGCGATCTCTTCCTTCGTGGAGATCGTGCCGAGCTTCGCGCGGTAGCGCACGGAGGTCGTGCCGTCCGCCTCGACCTTTTCCTCGAGGGTGGCCTTCGGGTCAATGCCGGCGGCGACGAGGGCGGCCGGCGTGGCCTCCTTCGTGCCCTCACTGCGCACCTGGGTGACGGGCTGGGACGTGGAGTGCTCGGTGATCGGCACGGAGGTCAGGACCTCGTCGCCCTTCTTCTCCTGCCACACGGTCCACGTGGTCGCGCCGTTGACGCCGGCCGTCGTCACCTGGGACTCGCCGACGAAAAGGTCGGAGCTGGTCGTCGTCGTCTCGCTGAAGGGAATCTCGACGGTCTCGGTGGCCTCACCGCGGGTGACGCGGCTGACGTTGATCGACAGCTCGCCGGCCTCGCCCGTCGTGACGTTCACGCGGTCGAGGGGGTGCACGGAGACGCCGGAAGCCTCGAGGATCGCGCGGGCGTCCTGCCCGGGACGTGCAGCGACCTCGCGCGTGGTGCCATCCACCGTGACGACGACGTTACGGGCGCGCGACACGAGCGGGGTGAGCTCGTCACGCGACGAGGAACGGTCTGCGGCGA
>CALBAF010000379.1 GCA_937926415.1 uncultured Actinomyces sp. | reverse complement strand
TCGACGACGTCCTCGAGGGTGACGATGCCGGAGACGCCGCCGTACTCGTCGACGACGACGGCCATCTGCAGGCCCTCATCGCGCAGCTGGACCATGAGGGGGCCGATCGGCACGGTCTCGGGGACCGAGGGCGCGTCGGTCATGAGGGACGAGGAGATAACGGGGACCTCGGCGCGACGATCGGCGGGCACGGCGACCGCGCGGCGCAGCGAGACCAGGCCGAGGATGTCGTCGGAGTCGTCCCCGATCACGGGGAATCGGGAGTGTCCCGTTTCGCGTGCCAGGTCGAGAACGTCCTGGGCGCTGTCGCCCTCGCTGAGGGTGTGCAGGCGGCCGCGGTCGGTCATGACGTCGGCGGCGCTGAGGGTGGACATGCGGATCGTGTTGACGAAGAGGTCGGCCGTCGACATATCGAAGGTGCCCTCTTCGACAGAGTGCTCAACGAGGGCGGTCAGCTCGGAGGCGGAGCGCGCCGAGGAGATCTCCTCCTGGGGCTCGATGCCCATGCGGGCGAGCACCCAGTTCGCGGTTCCACCGAGCACCCAGATGACGGGGCGCGCGACGGCGGTGAAGGCCATCTGGAAGGGCACGACGCGCACGGCGGTGGCCAGGGGGTGCGCCAGGGCGAGGTTCTTGGGAACGAGCTCGCCGAAGAGCATCGAGAAGACGTTGATGAAGGCGGCTGCCACGAATGCCGCGATGCCGGTGGCCAGCCCCCAGGCGAGGCCCACCGACCCGAGCAGGTCCTCCAGCAGGCCCGCGAGCGCGCTCTGCGTCGTATAGCCGAGCAGGATCGTGGTCAGCGTGATGCCCACCTGCGCGCCCGACAGCTGGGTGGACAGGGTGCGGGTGGCGCGCAGGACGGAGGCGGCGCCGCGGTCCCCTTCCTCAGCCTTCTTCTCGAGGACGGCCTGATCGACCGCAACGAGAGAAAACTCGGCGGAGACGAAGACGAAGGTGCCGGCGGTCAGGACGATGCCGAGCAGAAGCATGAAGGCGGTCGTCATCGCATGGCCCCCTCGACGAGGCCGGGGCGCCTCGCGGGTACGCGCACGGAGGAGGGGTGAGAAAGAGCGGCGATAAAGCCGGCAGTGTCGCAGTCCATGATGGTTACAGTCTAGCGGCCCAGCCCGCCTCTCCCAGCGCGCATTTCCACACACCGCGAGGCATGTGCCAACAATCATTCTTCAACGGACCAAAGGCCCTTGAAGTACACGCCAAAGGTGTACCAGGTTTCGTGAAGACCGTCACGCGGCGGTACGATTGTCAAGGTATGGCCGCGCAGGATTTTGCCCATGCGCGCGGCGCGACACTTACGGAGGAATACGTGCCCACTCCCACCGCTTCCCAGCCCGATCCGCAGTGGTACATCGCGAAGATGCGAGACCTCTACGAGCGCGATCCACAGCTCCTGGATCCCTCCTGGCGTGCCTATTTCTCGACCGAGTCCGCTCCCCCGCAGCTACGCGCCAAGCGTCCCGACATCCCCGAGGGTTCTCCCTCAACGATGGAGCCCACCCCGGCCTCGTCGGTCAATGCTGCGGCCCCCGTTGACCCCATCGCTCCCGTCTCGGTCACCCCGCCGACCCTCGACATCGAAGAGGACGAGGCCGAGGCGGCCGCCACCCAACACGCACACGTCGTCTCGGTGACGCGTTCCGACCTCCCACCCGCACCTCCCGCCGCCGTCGCGGAGGCCACCAGCCCCTACACCCGCCAGCACCACGGGCGCGCGGCCTTCACGCTCTTCCAGGGCGCCCCCTCGCACGACGAACTGCACATCCTCAAGTCCGCCGCGCGCGCAACCGCCAAGCACATGGAGGCCTCGCTCTCCATCCCCACGGCCACCTCCCAGCGCCAGATCCCGGCCAAGCTCCTCATCGAAAACCGCGCCCTCATCAACGCGCACCTGGCGCGCACGGTCGGCGGCAAGGTCTCCTTTACCCACCTCATCGGTTACGCCCTGGTGGAGGCGCTGTGCGAGATGCCCGACCTGAACGTGCGCTACGTACTCGAAGGCGGCAAGCCCGCCGTCGAGCAGCTCGCGCACATCGGTTTCGGCCTGGCCATCGACGTGGCCGACGCGCAGGGCAACCACTCCCTGAAGGTCCCCGTCATCCACGACGCCGACACCCTCACCTTCGCCGAGTTCGTCGACGCCTACCAGGATCTGGTGGCACGCGCCCGCACGGCCACGCTGACCACCGCCGACTTCCAGGGCGCGTCCGTCACCCTGACGAACCCGGGCACGCTGGGCACCACCACGTCCGTGCCGCGTCTCATGGTCGGCCAGGGCCTCATCATCGGCGTGGGCGCCACCGACTACCCGGCGGAATTCCGCGGCGTCTCCCCCAAGCGCCTGGCCGCACTCGGCATTGGCAAGACCATGTTCTTCTCCTCCACCTACGACCACCGCATCATCCAGGGTGCGGCGTCGGGCCGCCTGCTGGCCCTGGTGGATACCAAGCTCTCGGGCCGCGACGGCTTCTACGAGCGCGTCTTCACATCGATGCACGTTCCCGCGCGTCCCTACGCGTGGGAAGCGGACTACGACTACGACCCGAACCACGAAAAGGGCAAGCCCGCGCGCATCGCGGAGCTCATCCACGCCTACCGTTCGCGCGGCCACCTCGCCGCCGACACCGACCCGCTGGCCTACCGCGTGCGTCGCCACCCCGACCTCGATCTGTCGTCCTACGGCCTGAGCGTGTGGGACCTGGATCGTCCCTTCCCCACCGGCGGTTTTGGCGGCTCCGACCAGATGCTGCTGCGCGACATCCTCACGCGCCTGCACGACACCTACACGCGCACGGTCGGCATCGAATACATGCACATCCAGGACCCCGAGCAGCGCGCCTGGGTCCAGCAGCGCATCGAGCGCCCCTACGAGGCCCCCTCCCCCGAGGCGCAGCGCCACATCCTGGGCACCCTCATCCGCGCCGAGGCCTTCGAGGAGTTCCTGCAGACCAAGTTCATGGGGCAGAAGCGTTTCTCCCTCGAGGGCGGCGAGTCCCTGATTCCGCTGCTCGACCACATCCTTGCTGACTCGGCGCGCACCGGCATCCACGAGGTCGCCATCGGCATGGCGCACCGCGGCCGCCTCAACGTGCTGGCCAACATCGCGGGCAAGTCCTACGCGCAGATCTTCGACGAGTTCGAGGGCAACTACATGCCCAATTCCGTCCAGGGCTCGGGCGACGTCAAGTACCACCTGGGCACGTGGGGCGTGTACTCCCTCGACGACGGCCTGGCCACGAAGGTCTACATGGCCGCCAACCCCTCGCACCTGGAGGCCGCGGACGGCGTCCTGGAGGGCATCGTGCGCGCCAAGCAGGAGCACCTGGGCGACCCGGATCTGCCGATCATCCCGATCCTCATTCACGGCGACGCGGCCTTCATCGGCCAGGGCGTCGTCCAGGAGACCTTCAACCTCTCCCAGCTCGAGGGTTACAAGACCGGCGGCACGATCCACGTGATCGTCAACAACCAGATCGGCTTCACGACCGGCCCGACGCAGGGCCGCTCCACCGGCTACGCGACCGACCTGGCCAAGGGCCTGCAGGTCCCGATCCTGCACGTCAACGCGGATGACCCCGAGGCCGTCATCCGCTGCGCACACCTGGCCTTCGAGTACCGCAACGCCTTCCACAAGGACGTCATCATCGACATGGTGTGCTACCGCCGCCGCGGTCACAACGAGGGCGACGACCCGTCGATGACCCAGCCCGTTATGTACTCCCTCATTGACCGCATCCCCTCCACGCGCGCCGTGTACATCCGCGGCCTCGTGGGTCGCGGCCAGCTCACCGAGGACGAGGCCCGCCAGTCGATCGCACAGTACGAGGCGGAGCTCGGGCGCATCCTTGAGGAGACCCGCGCGGGCGGCGCCTCCTCGGTGTCCGAGATCAACCCAGGTAGCCGCACGCACGACCCTGCGCTCACGGCCGGCGTGGGCGAGGCCGGGGAATCCCCTGACGAGGAATGGACCATGCCGGAGTCCCAGATGCCCGGCATCGGCATGATGATCGGCTGGACGTCCGCGGCCCCCGCCAAGCAGCTGCGCCGCATCGGCCGCGCGCACACGCGCTTCCCGGAGGGCTTCGAGCCCCACCCGAAGCTGCGTCAGCTGTGCGAGCGTCGCCTGGAGATGGCGCTGGGCAACAAGCCGATCGACTGGGGCTTTGCGGAGCTCCTGGCTTTCGGAACACTCCTCATGGAGGGCACCGGCGTGCGCCTGTCCGGCGAGGACGTGGGCCGCGCGACCTTCGTCCAGCGTCACGCGATCCTGCACGACGCGAACGACGGCCGAGAGTTCACACCGCTGCGTTTCCTCACGGAAAACCAGGCGCGCTTCGACGTGTGGAACTCCCCGCTGAGCGAGTACGGCGTGCTGGCCTTCGACTACGGCTACTCGGTGGAGAGCCCCGAGACCCTGACGATCTGGGAGGCTCAGTTCGGCGACTTCGCGAACGGCGCACAAACCGTCATCGACGAGTTCGTATGCTCGGCGGAGCAGAAGTGGGGCCAGCGTTCCTCGCTCGTCATGCTCCTCCCCCACGGCTACGAGGGCCAGGGCCCCGACCACTCGAGCGCGCGCATCGAGCGCTACCTGCAGCTCGCCGCCGAGGACAACATGTGGATCGTCCAGCCCTCCACTCCGGCTAACTACTTCCACATGCTGCGCACGCAGGCCTACAAGCGCCCGCGCAAGCCGCTCATCGCGTTCACACCCAAGCAGCTGCTGCGCCTGTCGGCCGCGTCCTCTCACCTCGACGAGTTCACCTCGGGCGGCTTCCAGCCGGTCATCGGCGACTCCACGATCACCGATCCGTCGTCGGTGACGCGCGTCCTGCTGTGCTCGGGCCGCCTCTACTACGACCTCGTCAAGGAGCGCGAACAACGCACCGACACGTCGACGGCGATCATTCGCCTGGAGCAGCTCTACCCGCTGCCCGAGGCCGAGGTTGCCGAGGCACTGGCCCAGTACCCGAACGCGTCGGTGACCTGGGTGCAGGACGAGCCTCGCAACCAGGGCGCGTGGCCGCACCTGGCGCTCAATCTCTTCCCGTCGCTGGGACGCCCGGTCCGCGTGGTCTCTCGACCCGAGTCGGCGACGACCGCAGCGGGACGTGCCTCGCTTCACAAGGAGCAAGCAGCTACCCTTATTGCGCAGGCCTTCGAAGGCTAACGAGGGCCAGCGCTCCCACAGGGGGCGCAGGAGGCACCGGAAAGGAACACCATGCGGATCTGCTTCATCGGAGACGAGCTCGTCGCGGGCGTCGGCGACCCCCGCGGCCTGGGCTGGGTTGGCCGCGTCAACGCGCACTCCACCTTCGATCTGCCCGCCACGTTCCTGACCCTGGCCGTACCCTCTGAGACGACGAAGCAGATGGCCGCGCGCTGGGAGGCCGAGGTCCTACCGCGCCTGGCCGAGGGCGAGCCCCACGGCCTCGTCATC
>CALBAF010000378.1 GCA_937926415.1 uncultured Actinomyces sp. | reverse complement strand
GACGCGGCGGGCGCGCTCGACGGCGGCGGGGGAGAGGATCGCGACCCACAGGCCGCCGTCGGACCCGAGGGCCTTTTGGAGGGAGAAGTAGTAGGCGTCGACCTGGGTCAGGTCGACGGGTGCAGCCCCCGCGATCGACGTGCCGTCCACGAGGGTAAGCGCGTCGGGCGCCGCGACTCGGTAGACGGGGGAGGTCACGCCGGTGGAGGTCTCGTTGTGGGGGTAGGCGTAGACGTCGACGCCATCTGTTGCGCCGCGCGGGGAGACGGTGACGAGAGAACCGTGTGCGGCCTCGTCAATGAGGGGGTCTGCCAGGTGAGGCGCGTGGGCGGCTTCGGAGGCGAATTTCGCGCCGAACGCCCCCCAGGAGCCGAACGCCGCGCGGGAGGAGATGAGGCACGCGCAGGCCACGTCCCAGAATGCGGAGGCGCCGCCGTTGCCCAGGACGACCTCGTAGTCGTCGGGGACCGACAGGAGGGTGCGCAGTCCGTCCTTCAGCGAGGCGACCACGTCTCGCACGGGGGCTGCGCGGTGGGAGGTGCCCATGAGGAGAGGGGAGGAGAGCGCCTCGATCTGTGCGGCGCGCACCTTGGAGGGGCCGCAGCCGAAGCGTCCGTCGGCGGGGAGGAGGGCCTGGGGGATGTCGGGGAAAGCCACCATGGCAACAGCCTAGTCTCCTGACGCTGGGTATTTCCATCACGTTCATTAATCGAATTATCGTGAGGGGGCACACGCGGACACGCCTGTTTTTCCGCATCAACGCGTCGTTGCGCTTGCAGGAAGGAAGGTGACCCTATTCTGTGTTTATTACCTGCCTGATGAAGGAGGCCGACGTGGCAGACCTGATCGACACCACCGAGATGTACCTCAAGACCATCCTCGAGCTCGAGGAGGACGGGGTCACCCCCCTGCGTGCGCGCATTGTCGACCGCCTGGGGCATTCCGGCCCGACGGTCTCGCAGACGGTCGCGCGCATGGAGCGCGATGGGCTGCTGCATGTCATGGGTGATCGCCGCCTCGAGTTGACCGAGATGGGCCGGGCGCACGCGACCGAGGTGCTGCGTAAGCATCGCCTGGCAGAGCGCCTCCTCCTTGATGTGATCGGCATGGACTGGGCGCAGGTGCACGACGAGGCGTGCCGCTGGGAACACGTGATGAGCGACGCCGTCGAGGCGCGCCTGGAGGAGCTGCTGAGCAACACCTGCGTGGACCCCTACGGCAACCCTATGCCCGGCTGCGCGCCGCTGGAGGGTGCGTATTCTGCTGAGCTGGCGGTGCGTTCGCTCGAGGCGGGCGCCCTCACGCTGGTGCGCATCGGCGAGCCGATTCAGGCGGATGTGGAGCTGCTCGCCTCCTTCGATGAGCTGGGCCTGCGTCCGGGCGCTCGCGTGGGCCTCTCGGCGCACGGTGACGTCGTGCGCGTCGCCTCTCTCGACGAGGCCGGCGAGGTTCGTGGATACCTGACGATCCCGATGGCGCTGGCCGCGCACCTTTTCGTGCGGGGTGAGTGAGCGCTGAGAAATGACGAGGCCGGGGCAAACAGCCCCGGCTTTTGTCGTCTGTGGAGTGTGTTTCGAATCGCGAAATGCGTGTGAGAGGTGAGTTTTTCCTGGGATCCCGGGGTGCAAATGTCACGGAATGGTAACGATGAGGAGGGTCACTGTTACCAGAACGTGACATTGGCCGGGCGGCCAAGGTATAGTTCATATCGGTCATCAGACCACCCGCCCATTCGGAACCCGAAGTGAGACGACGAATGGAGCGGAAAAATCGTCTCACGCGGGGAACCCAGATGTGGCTCCTTGAGCCTTGGGGTGAAGCTCGCACGCCGAGCCGGACCTCCCGTCCGAACCCGACAGCTAACCTCGCAGGGAAACAGGGAGAACATGAGTGAAGACTATTAAGCCTGCTCCGCGTCACCGCATGGCACGTCGCCCGCTGACCGACTCGGTCGTTGAGGGTATGAACGTTTCCGGCGCCGCTCGTCCGATCGCTTTCGCGTCGGCCGCCGGTGTTGCGCTGACCGCGATTGCCGCCGGCGTTGCGAACGCCGCCCCGGCGACCCCCCAGTCTGAGCCGCAGAGCGCGGATCTGAATACCACGACCGTTGCCGTCGATGACGTCACCACGGTTGAGGTTCCGGACATCGCCTGGACCGCCGAAGAGGATGCCACCGCGTCCGTCACCGCCGAGGCCCCGGCGCCCACCC
>CALBAF010000377.1 GCA_937926415.1 uncultured Actinomyces sp. | reverse complement strand
AGCGGACTCGGCGGCGGCGACGTCCTCGACGCTGGGCTCAGTATCCTCAGACGACGCGGCCTCCTCCTGCGCGGGAGCAACGCTTGCGGCAGCGATCGAACCGCCGGCCTCCTCCTCGGCAGCGGCCAGGGCGCGCTCGAACTGCTTGGCGTAGGAGAACACCTGCTGGACGGACTCCTCGCGGATGCGCTCGACCATCGCCTGGAACATCTGGGCACCCTCGTCCTTGTACTCGACGAGCGGGTCGCGCTGACCCATCGCACGCAGGCCGATGCCTTCCTTCAGGTAGTCCATCTCGTAGAGGTGCTCACGCCACAGGCGGTCCACCACGGAGATGACGACGCGACGCTCGAGGGTACGAATGGGCTCGTCACCCAGCTGCGCCTGCGCCAGCGGGTTGGCGTTCAGGCGATCCTCGGTGTCCGCATAGACGGCGTGGATGTCGCCGACCAGCTCGGTCACCAGGTCGTCGCGCACGAGGGAGGCAGCACCTCCGTGCTCCTCCTCAACTTCTTCGATCGTGACCGACGGCGGGTAGTAGGCGCGCAGGTGCTCCCACAGGGTGGGCAGATCCCACTCGTCCACGGGCTTGTCGGCGATTGCCTCGTCGACCAGGCCGGTCACGAGGGACTCCATGAACGCGCGCATCTGCGGGCCCATGTCCTCGCCCTCAAGCACCTTGCGGCGTTCGGCGTAGATCGTCTCGCGCTGACCCGTCATGACGTCGTCGTACTTCAGGACGTTCTTACGGATCTCGAAGTTGCGGGCCTCCACCTGACGCTGGGCCGACGCGATCGAACGCGACACCATGCGGTTTTCCAGCGGCATGTCCTCCGGGTAGGCGCCCGAGGCCATGATGCGCTGGGCCATGCCCGAGTTGAACAGGCGCATCAGGTCGTCTTCCATCGACAGGTAGAAGCGGGACTCGCCCGGGTCACCCTGACGGCCGGAACGTCCGCGCAGCTGGTTGTCGATACGACGAGACTCGTGGCGCTCCGAACCGAGCACGTACAGGCCGCCCAGCTCGCGCACCTCCTCACGCTCGGCCTCGACGGCCTCTTCCGCAGCCTCGAGGGCCTTGGGCCACGCCTCGCGGTACTCCTCCGGGTTCTCCTTCGGGTCGAGGCCCTCGGCGGCCAGGTTCGCCTGGGCGAGGAACTCTGAGTTACCACCCAGCATGATGTCGGTACCACGGCCGGCCATGTTCGTGGCCACTGTGACGGCACCCTTGCGGCCGGCCATCGCGACGATGGCTGCTTCACGGGCGTGCTGCTTGGCGTTGAGCACCTCGTGCGGAATGTGCTTCTTCTTGAGCATCTGGGAGAGCAGCTCGGACTTTTCGACCGAGGCGGTACCGATGAGCACCGGCTGGCCGGCCTCGTGACGCTCCACGACGTCCTCGATGATCGCCTTCAGCTTGCCCTTCTCCGTCGGGTAGACGAGGTCGGACTGATCCTTGCGGATCATCGGCTTGTTCGTGGGGATCGGGATGACGTCGATCTTGTAGGTCGACTGGAACTCCGCGGCCTCGGTCTCGGCCGTACCGGTCATGCCGGAGCGCGAGCCCTCAGGGTACAGACGGAAGTAGTTCTGCAGCGTGATCGTGGCGAGCGTCTGATTCTCGGCCTTGATCTCCACGCCTTCCTTGGCCTCGATCGCCTGGTGCATGCCGTCGTTGTAGCGGCGGCCCGGCAGCACACGGCCCGTGTGCTCGTCGACGATGAGAACCTCGCCGGCGTCCACGATGTAGTCGCGGTCCTTGAAGAACAGTTCCTTGGCGCGGATCGCGTTGTTGAGGAAGCCGATCAGCGGGGTGTTCGCGGCCTCGTAGAGGTTCTCCACGCCCAGCTGGTCCTCGACCTTGTCGATGCCCGGCTCGAGAATGCCAACGGTCTTCTTCTTCTCGTCGACCTCGTAGTCCTCGTCGCGCTTGAGCAGACGCGCGATGCGGGCAAACTCCACGTACCAGCGGTTCAGGTCGCCGTCCGCGGGACCCGAAATGATGAGGGGGGTACGGGCCTCGTCGATGAGGATCGAGTCAACCTCGTCGACGATGACGAAGGCGTGGCCGCGCTGGACCATATCCTCGGGCACCTGCGCCATGTTGTCGCGCAGGTAGTCGAAGCCGAACTCGTTGTTCGTGCCGTAGGTGATGTCGCAGGCGTACATCTCACGACGCTCGGCAGGCGTCTGACCCACGAGGATACAACCGCAGGTCAGGCCCAGGAAGTTGTAGACGCGGCTCATGATGTCCGACTGGTACTTCGCCAGGTAGTCGTTGACCGTCACGACGTGCACACCCTTGCCGGTCAGCGCACGCAGGTACGAGGGCATGGTCGCGACCAGGGTCTTACCTTCACCGGTCTTCATTTCCGCGATCTTGCCCTGGTGCAGGGCGATGCCACCCATGACCTGCACGTGGAAGGGACGCATGCGCAGGATTCGCCACGAGGCCTCACGGACCGTCGCAAACGCCTCCACCAGGATGTCATCCAGGGTCTCGCCCTCTTCGAGGCGATCCTTGAACTCCTGGGTCTTCGCCTGCAGCTCCTCGTCCGTCAGAGCCTCAAAATCCTCCTGCAAGGCATCAACCTGCGACGCAAGCCGGTCCAGCTTGCGCAGCATACGTCCTTCGCCCGCGCGAAGGATCTTGTCAATAATCGACACGAATAGCTCCTGACGTCTATAGCCCGCCCCCTTGTAGAGCGGACAGTCAAATCCACCCATTAGTTTACGAACTAACCGCCCAAAGTGGAAACGCCCGCGCAAACATGGACGCATTTAACGCTCACAGCGCACATGGAGGCGCATCAAGCACTCCGGACACACGGGGGCGCCCCGGGCTGGTGCCCGGGGCGCCGCGGTCCTTCAACCGTCAGATTGTCGTGTTCAAGCGAAGCACGCCGTACGTCCACCCGTGGCGGTGGTAGACGACGCACGGCTGGTTCGTGTCCTTGTCGACGAAGAGGAAGAAGGGGTGGCCAACCATCATCATCTGATCCAGGGCCTCGTCCACGCTCATGGGCGGGGCCTCGTGCACCTTCTGACGGACGATGATCGGGGTGTCACCCCACTGCTCCTCACGAGCCTCTCCGACCTTCAGGTCCTCAGCGCTGCGCAGCGGCTTGGGGGCCTCGGGTTCGGGCGCGACCGTCTCTTCGACGACGGGAGCTTCGAGGATTTCGGCTTCGGCCAGGTCGCGCGGGTACCGACGGCGGTGGTCCTTCACGCGATCACGCAGGCGGCGTAGGCGCTCGTAGAGCTTGCCGGCGGCGATGTCGACGGCCGCGTAGCGATCAGCGGACTGAGCCTCAGCGCGGATGATCGGGCCCTTACCGTAAACGGTGAGCTCGATGCGCTCGGCGGTGTCGGCCTGGCGGGGGTTACGTTCGTGAGTCAGCTCCACGTCGACGCGCTGGGCGCGGGGGTAGAACTGAGTGATCTTCGAAACCTTCTCCTCCACGTATGCCCGGAAATTCGGGTGAATCTCGGCATTACGTGCGACGACGGTGATGTCCATGTGTTTCCTCCATGGTGTGCGGCGGGCATCGTTGCCCGCAGGTGGGGATTGTTCGGTGCTCACTGCCCGAACCGTGGTCTGAGCTATCACCTCCCGCACTGACGTGAGGAGCGTCCCTGCTGCTCACGCTATCGAAAAGTCTGTACTCACATCATACCCCAGCTGGTGACCTGCGTCATGAGATAAGCCCGGGTCGGCACAGAGCCGCAACCGCGTCGAGTCTGCCCAACACACGCTCCATTTCCCGCACCGTCGCACCCGTCGTCACCACGTCATCCACCGCAACAACAAGCACCCCCGGCCCCGGCACCGCGAGCGCACGCATCGACCCCATGCGACCCACCGTGCGCTGCGCCCCGGCCTTACCCGACTGAGAGGTGGCGCCCACACGTAGGCGCGCCGCAT
>CALBAF010000376.1 GCA_937926415.1 uncultured Actinomyces sp. | reverse complement strand
CATTCCATTCCATTCCATTCCATTGCAATGGAGTTTATTCCATTCCATTCCATTCTTCGCTGGGCCGCGCGATTCTGGGCGTGCTCAGCCGCGGTCAACTCAACGCCGCCGACTGGGAGGAAATCGAGGAGTCACTCCTCATCGCAGACCTCGGTCTTGAAGCCACCGATAGCCTCATGGAGGCCCTGAAGCGCCGTGTCGCCGTCGAGTCCGTGACGGACGAGGCCCGCATCCGCGAGATCCTGCGCGAGGAACTCCTCGCCCTCGTCGGCCCCGACATGGACCGCTCGTTGAACCTTGAGCGCCCCGAGGTTGAGGGCGCTTCCAAGCCCGCCGTCGTCCTCATGGTCGGCGTGAACGGCACCGGAAAGACGACGACCGTGGGCAAGCTCGCGCGCATCCTCGTTGCGGAAGAGAAGTCCGTGATCCTGGGCGCCGCCGACACCTTCCGCGCTGCCGCCGCCGACCAGCTCGCCACCTGGGGTGAGCGTGTGGGCGTGGACGTCGTGCGCAGCGACCGCGAGGGTGCAGACCCCGCATCTGTGGCCTTCGAGGCCGTGCGTGAGGGCGTCGAGCGTGACGTGGACGTCGTCCTCGTTGACACCGCTGGCCGTCTGCAGAACAAGTCCACGCTGATGGACGAGCTCGGCAAGATTAAGCGCGTCATGACCAAGCAGGCCCCGGTCTCCGAGGTCCTCCTGGTCCTGGACGCGACGACCGGCCAGAACGGCATGAAGCAGGCCGAGGTCTTTGCCGAAGCCACCGGCGTGACCGGCATCGTTTTGACCAAGCTCGACGGTTCCGCCAAGGGCGGCATCGTCGTGTCTGTCCAGCGCGCGCTGGGCGTACCCGTCAAATTCGTCGGCCTCGGTGAAGGTGCCGACGATCTGGCCCCCTTCGATCCCGCTGGCTTCGTCGACGCGATCGTGGGTTCCGCGCAGGGCTGAACCCTCCAGTCATGACATGTAGCTCGGCCCCGGTGAGGCGACTCCCGGGGCCGAGGTGCGCTAACCTGTGCCTAGTACAGCCGCCATCTTGGGAGTAAACACGTGTTTGGAAACCTGTCAGATCGCCTGACCCAGTCCTTCCGCAGCCTGCGTAGCCGCGGCGTCCTGACCGAGTCGGACGTCGATCGCGCGATTTCCGACATTCGCCGTGCCCTGATCGACGCGGACGTTGCGCTCCCCGTCGTTCGTCAGTTCACCTCGCAGGTGCGTGAAAAGGCCTACGGTGCCGCACGCTCCAAAGCCCTCAACCCGGGTCAGCAGGTCGTCTCCATCGTGCACGAGGAGCTCGTCGAGATCCTGGGTGGTGCCACGCGCGAGCTGACCTTCGCCGAGTCCGGCCCGACCGTCTTCATGCTCGCAGGTCTGCAGGGTGCGGGTAAGACCACGCTGGCCGGAAAGCTGGGCAAGTGGCTGCGCGAGGAAGGCAAGACCGTCCTCCTCGTCGCCTCCGACCTCCAGCGCCCCAACGCCGTCCAGCAGCTCCAGGTCGTCGGCGAGCGTGCCGGCGTCAAGGTCTGGGCACCCGAGCCCGGTAACGGTGTGGGCAACCCCGTCGAGGTCGCGCGAAGCGGCGTCGAGTTCGCCCGCCAGAGCGGCATCAACGTGGTCATCGTCGATACGGCCGGCCGCCTGGGCGTCGACCAGGAGATGATGGAGCAGGCGATCGCCATCCGCGACGCCGTGAACCCCCACGAGATCATGTTCGTCCTCGACGCCATGGTCGGTCAGGACGCGGTCTCCACCTCCACGGCCTTCCGCGATGGCGTCGGCTTCACCGGCGTTGTCCTGTCCAAGCTCGATGGCGATGCGCGCGGTGGTGCCGCGCTGTCTGTGCGCGGGGTGACCGGCGCGCCGATCCTGTTCGCGTCGACGGGTGAGGGCCTCGACGACTTCGAGCGCTTCCACGCAGATCGCATGGCCGGGCGCATCCTCGACATGGGTGACATCCTCACCCTCATCGAGCAGGCCGAAAAGAAGATGGACGCCGAGGAGGCGGAGAAGGTCGCGGCCAAGGCCATGGCAGGCCAGCTGACCCTCGGCGACTTCCTCAGCCAGCTCCAGCAGATCAAGAAGCTCGGCTCGATGAAGAAGATGCTCGGCATGATCCCGGGCGCCGCCCAGATGCGCGAGCAGATC
The DNA here is from genome assembly GCA_937926415.1 of uncultured Actinomyces sp. Taxonomy (GTDB): domain Bacteria; phylum Actinomycetota; class Actinomycetes; order Actinomycetales; family Actinomycetaceae; genus Pauljensenia. The sequence continues at coordinate 6,092 of CALBAF010000376.1, read as the reverse complement.
GAGAACTTCGACGAGCGCGAGGTGGACCGCGTCGAGGCCATCGTTCGCTCGATGACCCCCGCCGAGCGTGAGGACGTGTCGATCCTCAACGGCTCGCGTCGCGCGCGTATTGCCCGCGGTTCCGGCACGACCGTCACCGAGGTGAACCAGCTCGTGCAGCGCTTCGAGGCTGCGCGCGAGATGATGGCGCAGATGGGTCAGATGGGCGGTGGCGTGCCCGGCATGGGCGCACTGCCCGGTCGCGGCGGCAAGGCCAAGCAGAAGGCGAACGCTCGGAAGGCCCAGGCCCAGCGTGCACGCATGAAGAAGAGCGCACGTTCGGGTAATCCCGCGAAGCGCCGCCAGCAGGAGCTCGAAGCCATGCTGCCCCCGTCCGAGCGCAGCGCCCCCCAGGGCTCGTCCTTCGGCGTTGCTCAGGAGGCTCCCGCTCCGCGTCCGACGATCGACGATCTGCCGGACGACGTCAAGCGCATGCTCGGCCAGCTCTGAGGCATGGAGTTCTCCGGACTCGCCCTGTGGGCGGATAACGCGTCCGAGCGCCCTTCGTGGGTGAGCGGCACGTGGCGCGTGGACGGCGGTGTGATTCATCGCGTCGGCGAGGAGCGTGCCGCTCCGTCGGTGGGGGTCATCGTGCCGGGCATGGTCGATTCGCACTGCCACATCGGATACTCGGAGACCGGGTCCGTGTCCGCCCACGAGATGGTGGAGCAGGCACGCGTGACGCTCGCGAGCGGCGTGACCGTCGTGCGCGACTGCGGTGTCCCGGTCGATAACTCACCGGCAGCTCACGAAACCGGCTTGCACCTCATCCGCTGCGGCCGCCACGTTGCGCGCCCGAAGCGCTACATGCGCGACCTCCCGCTCGACGTCGAGGACCAGCGCGAGCTTCCGGGCGTGCTGGCTTCCATGGCGCGTGCGTCCGACGGCTGGGTCAAGATCGTCGGCGACTGGATCGACCGCAGCGGGGGAGCGGAGTCCGACCTCATGCCCCTGTGGGATCCGGCTGTCCTCGTTGACGCCGTCTGCGCAGTTCACGAGGCCGGGGCTCGGATCGCGGTACACGCGTTTTCGCATCGGATCATTGACTCGCTCATCGAGGCCGGCGTCGACGACATCGAACACGGCAGCGGCATCGACGCGAATCAGGCGAGCGAGATCGCCGCGCGCGGTATCGCGGTGACCCCCACGCTTCGCCAGGTCGAACTTTTCCAGGACTTCGCTGCCCAGGCGGGGGCAAAATACCCCGTCTACGCCGCGACGATGCAGGCCATGTACGACACGCGCCGCGAGCACTTCCAGATGCTCGTCGAATCGGGCGTTCTCCTGCTCATGGGCACGGATTCGGGCGGTTATCAGGACCACGGGACGATCGCCGGTGAACTTGACCTGTGGAGCGAGTGGGGTGCGCCCGCTCAGACCACCATCGATGCGGCCACCTGGATGAGTCAGCGCTACCTCGGCTACCCCGGCCTCGTCAACGGAGGACCCGCTGATTTCCTCATCCTCGATGCGGATCCGAGGGACGACCCCGTGATCCTCTCGAGGCCCGTGAGCGTCACGTTGGGTGGAGCGACCGTCTGGGAGCGACCGCCCGCCTGAAGTCGTCAGTGATCGATTTAACCGATTCGGACGACGTGGCATACGTCCCTGACTTGGGATTTGCGCGCGAAATATGGCATAATCGCTAGCTGTACCCGGCGGTTCGCAGACCCTCTCACTGTGTGCCGTCGTGTCCCGGTCCAATGCGACCCCTGTGTTTCCCACCTTGGGACGCAAAGGTCCACACCAATCTGAAATGGAGAGACCACTCAAGTGGCAGTTCGAATTCGCCTGAAGCGCGTGGGTAAGATCCACGCTGCCCAGTACCGTGTTGTCGTTGTCGATTCGCGCAAGAAGCGTGACGGCCGCGTCATCGAAGAGGTCGGCTACTACGATCCTCAGCCCGACCCGTCGATCATCCGCATCGACTCTGAGCGCGCCCAGTACTGGCTCGGTGTTGGCGCTCAGCCCTCCGACCAGGTCCGCAAGCTGCTGGTCCTGACCGGTGATATCGCCAAGTTTAACGGCAAGGCCGACGCGGTTTCCCGCGTCATCGTCTCCGAGTCCGACAAGGCCGCCCAGGCCGAGCAGGCCATCAAGGACGCCGAGGCTGCTGCCGAGAAGTCCAAGGCTGCTGCCTCCGCCAAGAAGGCCGAGGAAGAGGCCGCCGCCGCTGCAGCCGCTGCTGAGGCTGAGGCCGGCGAGCAGGCTTCCGAAGAGGCCGCCGGAGAGGATGCCTGAGCATGCTCGCCGACGCGTTGGAGCACCTGGTCAGCGGCATCGTTGACCACCCCGAAGATGTCGAGGTGACGCCTCGTTCCATGCGACGTGGCCAGCTTCTTGAGGTTCGCGTGAACCCCGAGGATCTGGGCCGCGTCATCGGACGCGGCGGTCGGACGGCTCGCGCGCTGCGCACCGTCATGGGTGCGCTGTCCACGCGTGGCACTGTCCGCGTTGACGTCGTCGACACGGATCGCGAGTAAGACTCGCACACGTCGCGAAGGGGTCCGGCACTGCCGGGCCCCTTCGTTGTATCCTTCGGGGGAGTCCCCGTTTACCGTCAGGAGAACACATGCAGCTCACAGCCGCCATTGTCGGTCCCGCCCACGGCCTGCGAGGTGAGGTTATCGTGGACGTACGCAGTGACGATCCCGAGGTGCTGGCACCCGGCTCGCGTTTGGACGTCGCGGGGGAGCGGCGTTACCTGACGGTGCGATCCGTGCGTACGCACAAGGATCGCGTGCTCGCCTCCTTCGAGGAGTGTGCGACCCGCGAGGAGGCGGAGGCCCTGCGCGGAGCGCGCCTGCTCGTCGAGGCTCATCCCGAGGAGGACGCCTGGTATCCGCATGAGCTCAAAGGCCTCGAGGCGCGTACCCCGGGCGGTGATGTTCTCGGTACCGTGAGTGGTCTGACCCCCGGTGCGGCCCAGGATTTGCTCCTCGTGGCCACGGAGCGAGGCAGTGTCATGGTTCCCTTCGTGACGGCCCTCGTTCCTACCGTTGACGTCGAGGGTGGATTTGTCGTCATTGATGCGCCCCCCGGCCTGTTCGACGACGATGCCGTGTCGGAGCGCGAGGGCGACTGACATCGTGCGTTTTGACCTGATCTCGATTTTTCCCGACTATTTTGCGCCTCTTCGCCTGTCGCTGATGGGCAAGGCGGAAGACGCCGGCCTCGTCCAGCTCCAGGCGCACGACCTGCGTAACTGGGCTACCGGCAAGCATCGCAGCGTCGATGACACCCCCTACGGCGGGGGTGCCGGCATGGTGATGCGTGCGGATGTGTGGGCCCGCGCCCTCGATGAGGTGCTCTCCATCCCGCTGCCGGGCTCCGAGGCCGAGGGGTCGTCCTCCTCGCCGCGTCGCGTCCTCGCGATCCCGACGCCGTCAGGTACACCGCTGACCCAGCCACGCGTGGAGGACCTCGCGCGCGCCGACCAGATTATCGTCGCCTGCGGGCGCTACGAGGGCATCGACGCCCGTGTCGCCGAGCACTACCGCGACGCCGGCGTTGAGGTCGTCGAGTTTTCGATCGGCGACTACGTTCTCAACGGCGGCGAGGTCGCCGCGATGGTTCTCACTGAGGCAGTCGCGCGTCTTCTCGACGGTTTCATGGGAAACCCGGACTCCCTCGTTGAAGAATCTCACTCGGGTGCGGGCCTCCTCGAATACCCCGTGTTCACCAAGCCCAGGGAGTTTCGCTCGCTCGAGATTCCCGAGGTGCTACTCGGTGGTAATCACGCGGCTATTGAGCGTTGGCGACGCGATCGTGCGATTGAGAAGACAGCTCGCGTGCGCCCCGATCTCGCGCTGTCGCTGGACGCTTCGTCTCTGACGCGCGAGGACCGTGCGATGCTGGCCCGCTGCGGTGTTGCGTATCCGAGAGCTGGCGCGGCGGAACGGCTCGACGTCCGACTGGCTGAGCTTGAGGACGTCGTCGCAGTCAGTGAGCTTGCGGCGCGCACGTTCCCGGATGCTTGCCCGGAGAACCTACCCGAGGAAGCGATTGCCGAGCACATTGCCACGCAGCTCAGCGCTGACGTGTTTGACGCTCTTATTTCCGATCCTGAACGTCACCGCCTGTTCGTTGCCGAGGTCTGGGGTGGCCTCGTTGGTTACGTGCTCACCCACGTTGGACCCGATGCGCTGCCGAGCGATCTCGTGCGTCCCGGACGCGTTGATGCGGGAAGCGCCTACCTGTCCAAGTGCTATGTGGATGAGGCATGGCGCGGCAGTGGTATTGCGGACGTGCTCATCGACCGTGCCATCGCGGATGCGGCCGAACGGGGCCATGCCGCCGTTGTGCTTGGCACCAATCGTGGTAACAAGGAGGCGCAGGCCTTTTACAAGCGCCACGGGTTCCGTAAGCGGTCGAGCCGAACCTTCGACGTGGGCGGCGTACGCAACTACGACGTCCTTATGGTGCGTGATCTCACCGCATAACACGTCCGTGCACTAGCCCTGGTGCCTCCTGCTGTGGAATAATTATCGGGATTGTGCGTGGTTCATCCTGCCGCAGGGGGACACCGAGGCGCACGATCACACGTCAAGTGAGCGGGCTCGACCCGCCCAACCAGGCGCTTCCGACCTGCGGCAGAGGCGTCAAGGAGAAGAAATGCAGAAGCTGGACGCCGTTGACGCGGCATCGCTGCGCGATGACATCCCCTCGTTCCGAGCTGGAGACACCCTCAAGGTGCACGTCAAGGTCATCGAAGGCAACCGCTCTCGTATCCAGGTCTTCCAGGGTGTCGTGATCGCTCGTCGCGGTCACGGTGTGTCCTCCACGTTCACCATCCGCAAGGTTTCCTTCGGTGTGGGCGTCGAGCGTACCTTCCCGGTTCACGCCCCCACGATCGACCACATCGAGGTCGTCACCAAGGGCGACGTGCGTCGCGCCAAGCTCTACTACCTGCGTGAGCGTCACGGCAAGGCCGCGAAGATCAAGGAACACCGTTCCGGCAAGTCCGCCTGAGACTTGCCAGGCACACGCCTTGGCATTTTTCACGGAAAGGTCCGACACCGCGCGCCGGTGTCGGACCTCGCCGTATCCTGGGATGGTTGACGCAACGACAAGGAGATTGCATGACCCCGACAGCAGGACCGTCGCTCGGACCGCTGCATTCGCCTTCTCTTCGGGATCGTGATCGCGCGGAGGCCCGCGCTCGTCGTAACCCGCTGGTATGGCTGCGCGAGATCCTCTTGATCATCGTCGTTGCCCTCGTGATTTCGTCGCTGCTGCGTGCCTTCATCGTCCAGGTTTTCTGGATTCCCTCTCCCTCGATGCACAACACGCTGGTGGAGGACGACCGCATTGCCGTCTCGCGTATCGATGCCCTTCGTTCGAATGTGCACCGCGGGGATGTCGTCGTCTTCGATGACACGCTCGGCTGGCTGGGTTCCTCTCAGGCGACTTCTCCCTCAGTGCTGCGCCGTCTGGGGGAGTTCACCGGTTTCGTCCCGGGAGGCAGTGAGCAGACGCTCGTGAAGCGCGTCATCGGCGTCGGTGGCGATCGCGTGTCGTGCACCAGCGCGAGCGGCAAGGTGAGCGTCAACGGAGTTGAGCTTGACGAGACCTACGTACCCGATGGCCAGGTGCCGTGTGGCGAGCGCACCTTTGATGTCGTCGTTCCCGAGGGACACCTGTGGGTGATGGGTGACAACCGTTCGAACTCGGCCGATTCTCGCTACCACATGGGCTCAGGGCAGTCTCCCTACGTGCCGGTATCCTCGGTCGTCGGTACCGTTCAGGCGGTCATCTGGCCGACGACGCGCTGGACGACAGACATCGCGCACCACGAGGTTTTCGCGTCTGTCCCCGACGCCTCATGACGACCGCCTCGCGTGATCTCGAGGTCTCCCTCGCGCATCGGTGGGGAATCGTTGCAGGGATGGACGAGGTGGGGCGCGGAGCGCTCGCAGGCCCCGTCGCCGTCGGCGTCGCACTTATCGGCGCGGATGCCGCACCCGTCCCGGAAGGGCTCACCGACTCAAAGGCGTTGACGGCGCGTCGGCGCGAGGCCCTCGTCGAACCCGTGCGCGAGTGGGCGTTGGCCT
>CALBAF010000375.1 GCA_937926415.1 uncultured Actinomyces sp. | reverse complement strand
GTGGGGCGTTCGGTCACCGAGCAGGTCGAGCGGGCGATCCTCATCATGGGCACGTTGGATGACGTGATCGCCGATCCGCTGTCGATGGGTGGGCGCGCCGCGCTCGACGAGTTCATCGCGGTGACGGCGGCTTACGAGAAGGACACGCCGGGGGCCTCCCTCGGCTCGTTCCTGGCCTACCTGCGCATGGCCGACGAGCGCGAGGACGGGCTCGAGGCACCCCTGGGGGAGCCGGACCCGCGCGCCGTTCAAATCATGACGGTCCATGCATCCAAGGGGCTTGAGTGGGATTGCGTCGTCGTCTTCGGGTTGAGCGATGGAATCTTCCCGTCGCACGACAAGCGCAAGACGGTGTCGTGGCTGGATGAGCCGCCGATCGCTACCGCGTGGCTGACGGATGCCAGCGCCTTGCCGCACCCGCTGCGCGGGGACCGCACGGATCTGCCGCCGTTCTTGCTGGACGTGGAGGGCGAGGCCAAGCCCTCTGCCGCGTATTCGAAGTGGGTGAAGGGGCACTACGGGCGCGCGCTGGGTGTGCACGCGGAGCGCGAGGAGCGCCGCCTGGCGTATGTGGCGATGACGCGCGCTCGGAGTATCCAGCTCCTCGTGGGCTCGTGGATCTATCGGACGGGTTCGAGCTCGCGCCAGCCCTCCCGCTACCTGATGGAGGCGCGCGCACAGCTGTTCGGTGATGCGCCGGATCTGGTCGATGACTCGCTCGTGCGCGTGGGGGACCGCGGCGTGTGGGCCAGGGGAGATTGGCGCAGCCTGGGGGTGGAATCGGTCTCCGGGGCCGGGGTGTGCCTGATCGCGCCGGAGCCCGGTGACGAGGACATCGTTGACAGTGCAGCCGGTGCGACGTCGGTGTTCTTCCCGGAGGAACCCGGGCCCTCGCGCCAGAGGGTCGCGGCGGCCGCGCGGGCCGTCGAAGCGCAGATCCGTGACCTGGCGCAGGATCAGGACGTGTACGAGGCCTTGGCGCAGTTGGGGGAGGACCCGGCGGTGCGCGATACGGTTGCCCTCATCGAGGAGTACCACCTGTCCCGGGAGACGCCAGTTGTCGATCTGTGGGCGGAACGTGTTCCCGCGACCTCAGTGTCGGCCCTCCTACAGGACGCTGATGAGTTTGCACGCGACGTGCGCAGGCCGATGCC
>CALBAF010000374.1 GCA_937926415.1 uncultured Actinomyces sp. | reverse complement strand
AGGAGTCGGATCCGACGCGTCCCGTCATGGGCACAGCGATCGTCATGCCCGCCAGCCCCAGCACGAGGAGGGCACGCAGCACGTAGCCGACCGGGTGAACGTTGCGGCGTCGCTCCCCCGCGGACGAGGCCGGGGCTGCCTCCGTGTCCTCTCGATCCGTCGCGGGATCGCGGGTGGGGGCGGAGGCCTCGTCAGTCATCGGGATCGCAGACGTCGTCGGGTTCTCCTGATGATCGCCCGCGTCGTGGGGGCGTGCCGCACGCAGCTGCGAGCGCTTCGGCAGCGGGCACTCGTTGTCGCTCACGGCATCCCCCTTGTCTGTGTTCGTCACGAAGTTTTGACCTCGATCTAATGTACCTTGCGGATCGCGGCTCGTCACGGGCGTTGGAGAACGTCTCGGACTTCGCCGACCAGCAGCTCGAGGATGTCTTCGAGGAAGAGGATGCCGACGACGGCGCCCGCATCGCGCACGAGGGCGCAGTGCACGCCGGTGCGCTGCATGTGGCGCAGCGCGTCTTCGACCTGGTCGTCAGCGGACACGGCCTCGAGGCGTCGGATGCGCCACGGGGTGATCGGCTGCTCGCGGTCTTCGCCGGTGGCGTACAGGACGTCTTTGAGGTGGACGTAGCCGACGATGGAACCGTCGTCGCCGGCGATCGGGAAGCGAGAGTAGCCCGTGTGGGCGACCTGTTCTTCCACGTCGGCCGGGGTGGCACCCTCGGGCAGGACGACGAGCTTGTCGAGGGGGACCATCGCGGTCCCGGCCGTCTCCTCGGAGAATTCCAGGGTGCCGCTGAGCAGGCCCAGCTCGTCGGTCAGCACGCCCTCCGCCTGCGAGGCGACGACGATCGAGGCGACCTCCTCGATCGTGTAGGAGGCCGAGATTTCCGAGCGCGGCTCGTAGCCGGCCAGGCGCACAAACCAGTTCGCGAAGCGGTCCATGGCCTCGATGATCGGGCGCAGGACGTGGCCCAGGCGCACGAGGACGGGGGCCAGGATCAGCAGCATGCGCACGGGGGCGGCGATCGAGACGTTCTTGGGGACCATCTCGCCGAAGACGACGTGGCAGAAGAGAACGATAACGAGGGCGGCGGCGAAGCCGACAACGTGGCTGGTTGCCTCGGGCGCACCCAGGCGCTCGAGCGGCGACTCGACGAGGTGGGCGATCGCTGGCTCGGCGACGACGCCCAGGGTCGTGGACGCAACCGTCACGCCCAGCTGGCAGATCGCCAGCATGAGGGACACGTGCTGCAGCGCGTAC
>CALBAF010000373.1 GCA_937926415.1 uncultured Actinomyces sp. | reverse complement strand
CAGGACGTGCGTCCTCCTACGAGGCCTGGGATTGGGAGAATGGCACAACCGGGGCGACGATCCGCGTCCCCCTCGCCCCGACCATCATCGAGGGCTGCGGTGCCATCGAGGCCGAGGCCGACCTGGCCGTGTGGATCGCCGACCCCGGTGAGGACGAACGCCGACACCGTGCGATCGCGCGCGACGGGCAGACCTACGCGCCTCACTGGCAGCGCTGGGCCGACCAGGATCTGGGGCGCTCGCTACCATAGGTGTATGCTGCCGCCACATCCCGAACCGCCGCTGTGGGCGTGGCTCCTTTTCGGGGCTTTCGAGTTCGCCATCCGTATCATTGCGCTCGGCGTCGTGCCCAAGCACCGGCGCGCGTCCACGTCGACCGCGTGGCTGCTGCTGATCTTCCTGTGGCCGCTCCTGGGTGTGCCCCTGTACTTCATTTTTGGCTCGTGGTGGGCGATGGGCCGGCGCCTCGACGACGACCCGGAGGCGCGCGAACTCGTCGATAACATCGTGGCGGGCTCGACCGCGTCCGAACCCGAGTCCTACGAGGTGCCCACGGGGCCCGACGGCCTGCCTTTTGGCTCCGACGATGACACGGCCTCGATCATGCGTCTGGCGGGCAATCTGAGCGGCTTCCCGGCCTCGGCGGGGCAAGTTGGTCGCCTCTACAACGACACGGCCGAGACGTTCCGGGCCATGGCGGCCAGCATTGATACGGCCACCCACCACGTGAACGCCTTGTACTACCAGACGTCCTGGGACGAGTACACGGCGCCCTTCTACGAGGCCCTCGAGCGCGCGGCGGCGCGCGGCGTCACCGTGCGCCTCCTGGTCGACCACCACGGCATCCGCACGATTCCGGGCCACAAGGACTTCCGCCGCCGCCTGAACAACATGGGCATCGAGTGGCACGAGATGCTGCCCTTTGCGCCGCTGCGCGGGCAGATCCGCCGCCCGGATCTACGCAACCACCGCAAGATTCTCGTCATCGATGGTCGCGAGGCCTACGTTGGTTCCCACAACCTCGTGGCCCCCGACTATGACACCCCCTCGTACGCGAAGGCCGGCATGCTCTACGACGACACGAGCGTGTCCGTCACCGGGCCCATCGTCGCCCAGATTCAGGCGGTCTTCGCCGTGGACTGGTACTACGCGTGCAAGCAGGTTCTCACCCCCGAGGTCCTCACCCCGCCCGCAGCGGAGGTTGCGGCAGTGCGTGAGGAGGAGCAGGCCTCGGCGATGCAGATCATCCCGTCGGGCCCCGCGTTCAGTGGGGAGCCGAACCTGCGGGCGTTCGTCCACATGATCTCCTCGGCGCGCACGCACGTGTCGATCACGAGCCCGTACTTCATCCCGGACGAGGCACTCATGACCGCGCTGACGAACGCCGCGCTGTCGGGCGTCGAGGTCGAGCTCTTCGTCTCCGAGCAGTTCGACCAGTTCCTGGTCGGCCACGCGCAGCGCTCCTACTACGGGCCGCTCCTGAAGGCGGGCGTGCGCATCCACCTGTACCGCAAGCCGCGGATGCTGCACTCGAAGTACATGGTCGTCGACGGGAGCCTGTGCATGATCGGCTCGTCCAATATGGATGTGCGCTCATTCGGCCTCAACTATGAGATCGTGCTGGTCGCCGACAACCAGCGCCTGGTTGAGATGCTGCACGGCAATGACGACCGCACGCGCGAGAAGTCCCGCGAGCTCACCTACGAGGAGTGGCGCGCCCTGCCGTGGCACGTCCACTACGTCGACAACGTGTGCCGACTGGGGAGCTCGCTCCTGTGAGTGCTTCCGACAACGAGGCCGTCGTTGGCTCCGCTGCCGTGGATTCCCTGGCGTTGTCGAACACTGTGTCCGCCTCGCTCGATGTGAATCCTTTTGTCGGGGAGGGCGGCGCCTACGACTCGGTGCGCCCGGCTTACCCGGACGAGGCCGTGGCCGCGTTGGTCGACGCCGCGCGTCGCGCGCGTGGTGCC
>CALBAF010000372.1 GCA_937926415.1 uncultured Actinomyces sp. | reverse complement strand
GGGCGCGGTTTTTTCTTTCATTCCACTGTCCGCTTGCGCGCGCCGAGGTGCCGCGAGCGGCGCCAACCGTCTAACATGGGGGACTATGCGTACGTCTGAAATCCGCACCCGCTGGCTCGACTACTTCGAGAAGCAGGGTCATGAGATTCGTCCTTCCGTTTCTCTCGTCTCTCCGGAGCCCTCGATTCTGTTCACGATCGCGGGAATGGTTCCGTTCATCCCCTACATCACGGGTGTCGAACCCGCGCCGTGGCCGCGCGCTGCGTCGGTGCAGAAGTGCATCCGCACGAACGACATCGACAACGTCGGCAAGACCACCCGTCACGGCACGTTCTTCCAGATGAACGGTAACTTCTCCTTCGGCGATTACTTCAAGGAAGGTGCGATCAACTACGCGTGGGAGCTGCTCACCGGCTCGCGCGATGAGGGTAAATACGGCCTCGATGGTGACCGCTTCTGGGTGACCCTGTGGGATCAGGACGACGAGGCTTTTGATGTGCTGACCAAGCAGATCGGTATGGATCCCAACCACATCGTTCGCCTGCCTCGCGAAGAGAACTTCTGGGACACCGGCCAGCCCGGCCCCGCAGGACCGTGCGCCGAGTGGCACTACGACCGCGGCCCCGAGTACGGCCCCGAGGCCGTTGGCGGCACCGTCGACCCGGGTGGCGACCGCTACCTCGAGGTGTGGAACCTGGTGTTCGACCAGTACATGCGTGGCGAGGGTTCGGGCAAGGACTACCCGCTGCTGGGTGAGCTCGACAAGAAGGCGATCGATACGGGTGCAGGCCTGGAGCGTCTCGCGTTTGTCATGCAGGACAAGCCCAACATGTACGAAATCGACGAGGTCTTCCCCGTCATTGACGCGGCGATGCAGATGAGCGGCAAGCGCTACGGTTTGGGTTCCGGGGGCCCCGAGGCCGGCGCTGCCTACGACGACGACGTGCGCATGCGCGTCGTGGCCGACCACGTGCGTTCCTCGCTGATGCTGATTGGCGACGGCGTGCGTCCAGGTAACGATGGCCGCGGCTACGTGCTGCGCCGCCTCATCCGCCGCGCGGTTCGCTCGATGCGTTTGCTGGGCGTTGACGAGGCGACCATGCCGACCCTGCTCACGGCGTCGAAGGATGCGATGAAGGCGTCCTACCCGGAGCTCGAGACCAATTGGAAGACGATCTCCGAGGTGGCATACGCGGAAGAAGACGCGTTCCGCCGCACGCTGAGCGCCGGAACGACGATCCTCGACGCCGCTGTGGCGAGTGCCAAGGAGACGAAGGGCGCACCCGTCATCTCCGGCGCGTCGGCGTTCTCGCTGCACGACACCTACGGTTTCCCGATCGACCTGACCCTCGAGATGGCCGCCGAGCAGGGCGTGTCCGTCGACGAGGAGGGCTTCCGTACCCTCATGGCCGAGCAGAAGGAGCGTGCTCGCGCCGACGCTCGCTCCAAGAAGACCGGACACACCGACGTCCGCGTGTTCCATGACATCGAAAAGGCGATGGGTGGCGGCTCGACGTTCCTGGGCTACACGGAACAGTCCGCCGAGGCCACCGTCGAGGCTCTGCTCGTCGATGGCGTTGCTGCTCCCGCTGCGAGCGCTCCCGCCGAGGTCGAGGTCATCCTGGACCGGACCCCGTTCTACGCCGAGATGGGTGGCCAGCTGGCCGACCACGGCACGATTCGCCTC
>CALBAF010000371.1 GCA_937926415.1 uncultured Actinomyces sp. | reverse complement strand
GGGGATGACGGGCCATTTCGCCTTCGTGATCGTGTCGATGACCTTCTTGCCGCGGGCGTTGCCGCCGGGGTGGGCCAGGAACATCCACACGTCGGGCGCAGGGGCCGCGGCGTAGGCGATCAGATCGCTGGCGAGGGCGTCGCTCATGGTCTCCAGGTCCCGGATGATGACCATGCGGGATTCACCAAAGAGCGAGGGCGAAGCGATGACGTCGAGCTGTCCGGCCTGGTAGGTGGCCGCGTTGATGTCTGTACGCTCGAGGTTGGGGTCAGCCTCGTGGGCGAGGGCACGCAGCTGGTCGAGAGCACGATCGACGAGGAGGCCCTCGGGCCCTTTGATCAACACGATGGGTGCCAGCGTGATCTGGGCTGGCGGCGCCGGGCGCGAACCGCGTGCTGCCACGTCTTCCTGCCTTTCCGCTGAAACGGTAACTATCTAAGTTTGCCACCGAGCGAGCTCATCTGCGTCTGTCTTAGCCGTGGGCGGACAGCACTCGTGGCAGGTGTCACCAGGTTGCGGCGTCTGTCAGCGGCCCCACGTACTCAGCGGCACACGTAACGTTCATACATCATCATCGGCAGCGATCGGCGCTCCCCACCGCTTCCATGCCCGCCACGCGATCCATCCGCTGGCGCAGCAGGCGTACACGCCCAAGACGGTCGAGGATCCACCCGGCACGTGCACCCCGTTTCCGGGCAGGGAGGCACACCAGCGTGCCGTTGCTGCGATCCACGCACTCGCCCACGAGGCGACGCGAGCGCACGCCAAGGCCGCGGGAATGCTCACGGGAGCGATGAGGGCACCTGCCAGTCCCGCGATCGTCGCGATTGGAACGGCGGGCTCGGCGATGACATTCGCAACGATCCCCCACACGGGGACGTTCCCGGACAGGGCCACGATGAGGGGCGCGGTCGCCAGTTCGGCGAGGGCGGGCACGCACACCATCTCCACGAGCCGACGCAACGCTTTCCCTGCGCGCGTGTCTCCTCGTATTCGCCGGCGGCAGCGCCTCACCAGCACAGCGGAGGGGCCGACGACCGCGAGCGCCGCGAGGGCCGAGAGGGCGAATCCGTAGGAGCGGGAGGCCCAGGGGTCGATGAGCAGGGTTGCGATGACGACGGCGCAGAGGGCGGCGATGGATTGGCCGTCCCGACCGAGGATGAGTCCGAGGGTGGCGACGGCGGCGACGCAGACGGAGCGTATGACGGAGGCTTCCGGGCCTACGAGGGTGACGATCGTTCCCAGGACGAGGAGGGTTGCTCCGAGGCGCAGGGGCTTTCGCGCGGGCACGATGAGGGTGACGGTGGCCAGGATGATGACGATGTGGGATCCGGAGACGGCGGTGAGGTGCGTGAGGGAGGTTTTCTTCATCGCGTCGGACAGGTCTGCGGGCATGCCTCGGTCGTCCCCGATCGCCATGCCGGGGACGAGGGAGCGTGTGTCTCTGGGTAGCTGTGCGCAGGCTCGGGCGAAGGTCCGGTGGGTGGAACGCACCCACGCGCTCACTCCCGCGGGCCGCTCGATGAGCTGGGCACGCCTGACGCGTATCGTGCCCACCGATGGCGCGTCGGCGGCAAAGGTCGCGTCGAGGCTTCCCCAGACCTCGTAGACGTCGCCCCGCGCGGCGTCCTGCCACCCGGGGGCGCGCACGAGGGCGGTGGCGCTGGCGGGGAGCCACTCCTCCCCCACGAAGACGGCCTCGATGCGGGCGTGCTTCCGTTCGGCCCGGAGGCTGACATGAGCGGGCGGCCGATCCTCTCCCTGAGGAACCTCTC
>CALBAF010000370.1 GCA_937926415.1 uncultured Actinomyces sp. | reverse complement strand
TTTCGAAGGGCGTGTCATCGGCCGCGGCGAGGCGCATCGGGTCGCCGTGCTCGTGCCGCTCTATAACGAGGATCCCGACGTCGTGGTGCGGATGCTCTCCGCCCTGCTGCACCAGAGCTCGCCGCCGGCCGAGATCCACGTCGTCGACGACGGCTCCACCCAGGGCGCCTATGTGGCGGAGCGGGACTGGTTCATCCGGCAGGCGGCGCTGACCGGCATCTACGCCAGCTGGCAGCGCACCCCCAATGAGGGCAAGCGCCACGCGCAGGTGCACGGTTTCAGGAAGATCCGTGACGCCGACCTGTTCGTGACCGTCGACTCCGACTCCATGCTCGACGCCGAGGCCCTCCATGAGATCGTCCAGCCCTTCAGCGACCCCCGGGTCATGTCAGTGGCCGGTGTCATCCTGGCGATCAACAACCGGGAGAACCTGCTCGCCCGGGTCACCGACGTGATCTTCGTCGGCCAGCAGCTCATCGACCGCTCCTTCATGTCCCAGCTCGGCTCGGTCATGGTCAACTCCGGCGGCCTGGCCGCCTACCGGTGCTCCATCCTGGCCGAGAACATCGACACCTACCTGAACGAGAGCTATCTGGGGCGGCACGTGGAGTTCTCCGACGACTCCTTGCTGACCCTCTTCGCCCTGCTGCACGGCAGGACCGTCCAGCAGCCCTCGGCCTTCGCCTTCGCCTGGATGCCTGACCGCTGGAGCCACCACTACCGCCAGCAGGAGCGCTGGTTCCGCGGCTCCTTTATCCGCGGGCTCTGGCGCATCCGCTTCCTGCCGGTCCTCTCGTGGGGCTGGTGGCGCCAGGCCACCGGGTGGATGCAGATCTGGCTGGTGATCTCGGTCTTCGTCTACCTGCTGCTGTGGCGTCCGCTCGTCCTGGGCGGCGGTGTGCCGCCGACGGTGGTGCTGGTGCCTTTGGCGATCGGGCTGGCGCAGGGCTCGCGGTACATCTCCGTGTGGCGCTCGGACACCACCGGCCCCCAGAGGTACGCCAGCCTCCTCCTGTCCCCGGTGGCGACGCTGTGGTCCGCGCTGATCCTGCGTCCCCTGCGGGTCTGGGGGATGGTCACCAGCGCCAAGATGGGGTGGAACACCCGTCAGCAGGTCGAGGTGACCTCGCAGTGAGCCGGCCGCGCCCGCCG
>CALBAF010000369.1 GCA_937926415.1 uncultured Actinomyces sp. | reverse complement strand
TGGCGATGCGCCACCGGGTAGAGGAAGCGCGACAGGAGGGGGTCGTGCAGGTGCGCCACGGGGTACTGCCCTGCATGCTGCTCCAGCACCTGCCCCAGGGATGATCGGATGCGTCCGATATGGTTCCCGGCATCGATGACGTAGCAGCGCCCGCCCAGTGCCTCGATCTCTTCACGGTGGGTCTCGTCGGGCGTGGCGTAGCAGAAGAAGTCGAACACCACCTGCGAGCGATCCATGTGCCTGAGGTAGTTCATGAGCACGCTCATGACTCCGGAGCGCCGGGAGATTGATGAGTTGATCTGCAGGACCCGCAGGGGGCCGCCCCCAAGGTCCCGCGTGGTCGATGACTGTTCCTGACTCATTGCCTGTCTGCCTCCGTCGGCCCCGGATCGGTCCGGGGAACTGCTCGTCCTGCTAACGCCGGTCCTCATTTCACCTTGAGGGTCTTGATGAGGACCCACACGCCGATGTGGAAGACAGAGCGGGGGACGCTGAGATGCTCGATGTCGCGGTAGAGCGTCCAGTGGTACTTGACCAGGCTCCGTTTGTTGGCCGACACCGATCCCGAGCGGAGCCGGTACCTCATGAGCACCACCGGCATCCCCCAGATGTAGGGCTCGGTGCGGAGCATGCGCAGCCACAGAGCGTCGTCGTTGCGCTTCCTGATATTCGGCACCTCGAACTTGCCCAGGCGCGCCACGTCGTACATGACGGTGGAGTTGCCTACCGGGCAGTCCAGGAGCAGGCGGTTGTAGCTGATCCTGGCCGGGCTGCGCACGATCCTGCCGGTGGGCACGCCCTGCTCGTCGATCTGGGCGTAGGCGGTGCAGGACATGGCCACGTCACGCGAGGTCATGAAGTCGATCTGGCGCCTGAGCTTGTCGGGGTGCCACAGGTCGTCGGAGTCCAGGAAGGCCATGTAGCGCCCCTGGGCCAGCTCCATCGCCCGGTTACGGGCCATGGCGGCACCGCTGTTGGTCTCCAGCCGCACGTACCGAATCCGCGGGTCGTCCTTGGCCAGGGCCCCCACGACATCGGTGGTGTCGTCGGTGGAGCAGTCGTCGACGACGATCAGCTCCCAGCGGGGGGGGGTCTGGGCCTGGACGGTGGCGATGGTCTCGGCGATGAAGGCCCCGCAGTTGTACGTCGGCATGATGATGGAGACCAGGTCGGAGTCCAGTTCGCGATCCTGCTCAGTGCCTGCTGTCATGCTTGCTCCTTAGGTGTCGTCATTGCGCGCCTCACCTGGCCACCGCCAGGACGGTCCTCAGCGCGATCGACAGATCTCGTCCGATGCTGAAGTTCTGGACGTCACGCAGGTTGAGGCGCATCTTGGCCGGCAGGACCTGAGTGAGGTAGGCGTCCTGGCCCGGCGGGGCGGCCGCCAGGATCTC
>CALBAF010000368.1 GCA_937926415.1 uncultured Actinomyces sp. | reverse complement strand
GAGCGCGTCACCACGGTGCTCGCTCCGACCCGTCGCGGCACTCGCCATGCCGACGTCGTCACCATTCGCTCGTGGGGGCCCCTGCACCTGGGAGCGCGCCAGGTGAGCCTGTCTGCGCCCCTGTCCCTGTCGGTGCTTCCCGAGTTTAAGGCGCGCGTCCTGTTGCCTTCACGCCTGGCCCGCCTGCACGAGCTCGAAGGAACGACTCCGACGACGCTGCGCGGCGCGGGAACCGAGTTCGATTCGCTGCGTTCCTACGTCGTGGGCGACGATCCGCGCGACATCGACTGGCGCGCCTCCGCCCGTTCGCCGGAACTCATGGTGCGCCAGTGGAGGCCCGAACGCGACCGGCACGTCGTGATCGTCGTGGACTGCGGGCGCGCCTCCTCGGCCCTGCTCGGAGCACCCGAGCACGAGGAAGTCGACTCGATCGCGCTGGGCCGAGCCCCGCGCCTCGACTCCTCCATCGAAACTGCCCTGCTTCTCGCGGCTCTGGCCGACCGAGCGGGCGACAAGGTCCATCTCATCGTCCTCGACTCGGCCGTCCGCGCACGAGTCTCCGGCGTGCGAGGAGCCAAGGTCATCGAGACGCTGGCTCACACGTTCATGGACATTTCACCCCGACTGGACGTCACCGACTGGTCGGAGATGGTCAACACGGTCGAGCAGACCGTGCATCACTCCGCGTTTGTCGTCGTCGCGACGAAGATCCCGCCGGCCGGCATGGAAACCGAGTTCACCGATGCGCTGGCGCGCCTCAGTGACCGCCACACGGTCCTCGTCGCCTCAGCAACGGACCCGGATGAAATCCGAGCGCGGGAGGGACGTGAGGATGCCGAGCAGGTGTTTCTTGCCGCCTCTGCAGCCCTGGCCGAACGCTCCGACGAGGCGGGAGCAACCGACGCTCGCCTGTCCGGCGCGCTGACCGTGCGCGCCTCGGCGGGTCTCCTTCCCGCGCGGACGGCGGACCGTTACATCGAGCTCAAGAAGAGCGGTCGCCTCTAAGCGTCACGCTTTCTCACGCGCGACGACGCCGGCACTGCTCAGCCCGAGACGGGCTGGTAGTAGCCGGCGTCAATACCGACGTCGGCATTGGAGCCCGCCAGGTGCGCGCGTCGCCCAAGGATGAGGGTGTAGGCCCACACGGCGGCCGTCATGAGAACACCGAGGATGATCTTGACGGCGTCGGGCAGGTCAGAGGGCGTCACAAAGCCCTCCAGGACGCCAGATCCAGCCAGGAGGATGGCGCAGCCTGCCGCAGCCGTCATCGCGCCGCGAGCCGCCTGTCCAACCGCTTGGAAGCGCGTCATCGGTCCGGGCACAAGGAGCGACCAGAAGACTCGCAGGCCCGCCGCGATCGAGATGAAGACGGCGGTCAGCTCGGGAAGACCGTGCGGCAGGATGAAACGGAAGAAGTGCCAGACTCCCCCGTAGCTGAAGACGACGGCCGTTGAGGTGCCGAGGCTCGTGGCGTTGTCCCACAGGATCTTCAGCGGGTAGACGCCCGTGATGCCCGTGGCCACGCCCACCAGAGCGATCCACGCGTTATTGGCCCACACGGACAGGCCAAATTCCGCGTTCGTGTCCTGGTGGTAATACTCTACGAACGCACTCTGTGCGTAGTATTTCAGCTGTTCGGGAGTGCCCAGCTGGCTCATGACGTCCGGGTTGCTCATCAGGTAGTGCGCCTGGATACCCACGATGGCGATGAACACGAGCATCACAGCCAGGGTCACCCACCGGATCCGATAGAGCGTCAGCGGCAGGGAGACGGTGAAGAAACGCGCGATGACGGCTCCGGACAGCCCGCCGGTGCCCGCGAGACGCCCACGTGCAGCGGACAGAATGCGCGACAGCTCAGCGATCACGTCAGGATCGGGGTTGAGCGTACGCACACGCGCCAGATCCGTCGTGGTCGCACGGTAGAGACGGTCAAGTTCGTCGATCTCATCGCCCGACAACGAGCGCTGGCGCGTCAACTGTTCCAGCCGTTTCCATTCCGTTTCGCCACTTACCCGCAGCACATCAATGTCCATTGGACTAGCGTGTCATATATGAGCACGCAACGCACTCAGTCGAGCGCCTTTCAAGACGATTTTGTTCGCACGGGCGAGGCAGTCACCCTGGACGTGAAGCCGGCCTCGCCTCCGGAGCGCTTCGCTGCCGCCGTCATGGACGCGACGACGTACTTCCTGTGCACGATCGTGCTGTTTTTGATGGCCGCCAGGTTCACCTCGCCGTCCCCATCGATCCAGCGCGTGATCTTCATCGGCTTCTTGTCGACGACAATGTTGTTCCTGCCGCTCATCGTCGAGATCGCGACCCGAGGGCGTTCCCTCGGAAAGTGGGCGTTTAACCTGCGTGTCGTGCGTGATGACGGTGGCGCGATCACGGCCCGCCATAGCGCGGTGCGCGTCTCGACAGGCATTCTGGAGAACTGGGCGACATTTGGCGGCCTGGCCGCACTCGCGGAGATCATGAGCTCGAAAGGCAAGCGCCTGGGCGATCTGGCGGCCGGGACGATGGTGTGTTCGCAGGGCGCATCCGTGTTCTATCCGCCGCTCGTGCTCCCGCCGGGCCTGGAGGAGTGGGCGCGCACAGCGACGATCCTCCCCCTCGACGATGCCCTCGTCGCGGAGGCTCGTGCTTTCCTGCAGTCGAATCGCTCGTTGAACGTGGGCGTTCGAGGAGAGGTCGCCCTCTCGCTGGCGCAGCGCCTGTCGCGTCGCGTGCAGACGCCCCTGCCCGATGGCCTCCATCCGGAGGTTGTCATTGCGGCCGTGCTGGTAGCTCGCAGGGATCGCGAATGGGTTCGCGAATCCGAGCGTCGCGCGCGCGGCAAGGGCCGCTTCCACGAGGCCACGCAGGCCCGATTCGGCCTGTAGTTCTTAGTCGCTTCCCTCGGCGTCGGTGCCGTCGACGATGGTGAACTGGGCGCGGCGTCGGGCGTAGGGGCTCGACGGATCGAGTGGGCTGGACGTGTCGGGGGTACCGACGGAACGCGCGGGCCCGAAGGGTCCGGTGGTCGGCTTGCGCGTCTCCTGGGGCGAGGCCGGCGCC
>CALBAF010000367.1 GCA_937926415.1 uncultured Actinomyces sp. | reverse complement strand
CTGGGCGTGGTCCGGGAGAGGATCGCACTGGGCATCATCTTCATGGACATCATCCTGTACTCCGCCGGCGGCGTCATCGGCACCATGCACCACCTCTACTTCTCCGGCACGCCGGTGGAGCACATGGCCCTGGGTGCCTTCTTCTCAGCCGCCGAGGTGATCCCCCTGACCTTCCTGACGGTGGAGGCCTGGGCCTTCATGCAGCTGGGAGCCAACCGCCACGGCAAGGAGGCCGGTCCCTTCCCGCACCGCTGGGCCGTCATGTTCCTCATGGCCGTCGGCTTCTGGAACTTCCTGGGGGCCGGTGTCTTCGGCTTCCTGGTCAACCTGCCCATCGTGTCCTACTACGAGATCGGGACCGCGCTGACGGCCAACCACGCCCACGCCTCCATGATGGGCGTGTACGGCTTCATGGCGCTGGCGCTGGGGATGTTCGCCCTGCGCTACCTGGTGCCGGCCGACAAGTGGCCCGAGAAGCTCGCCAAGACCTCCTTCTGGAGCCTCAACATCGGTCTGGCCTGGATGTGCTTCGCCACCCTGCTGCCGCTGGGCATCCTCCAGCTGCGCTACTCGGTGGGCACTGGCTACTTCGAGGCCCGCCAGCTCACCTACGTCACCAACTCGGTCAACACGATCATCGAGTGGGGGCGGATGCCCGGAGACCTCATCTTCATCCTCGGCGGAGTCCTGCCCTACCTCTACATCGCCTTCCTGGGACTGAGGAACTGGCGTCGAGGGCGGACGGTGGACACCTTCGCCGAGGACGCCCTCTACGAGGAGATCCTCGCCCTCGCGGGGGAGATCATGGAAGGAAAGCGCGCACCGCGCCGATTCCTCATCTCTTCGCACATGGTCTCCGAACTCGAAAAGGTCGCCGAAGACGTCATCGTCTTGAAGAAGAGCGAGCTCCTCGCTCACGAGACCATCGACGACTTCACCTGCCGAGTCTCAGCTCTGACCGGCCACGCCTCCGACATTGAGCGCTTCCTTGCCGCCCACCCGGACCTCGCCGTGATCGCCAGTCGCGAGCTCGGCTCCACGCGAGAGATCGTTGTGGACCTGCGCGGCAGTGCCGTCGGCGACACCGAGCTCGCATCCCACTCCCTGACCGCTTCGCCCTGTTCCTTCCAGGACGCCTTCGCCTACCTCATCCAGGAGAACGACCAATGAGCACTGCAAC
>CALBAF010000366.1 GCA_937926415.1 uncultured Actinomyces sp. | reverse complement strand
CGGCGTCGCCGCCTCTACTCTTGCTCAGGTCTTCTGGCCGGTGTCGTCTCTGCTCGCAGGCATGCCGGCGGCTGGCGCACTGGCCCTCATGATGGGGGCGGGTTTCGCACTCTCCCTGTGTTCGTCTTCTGACGCGGTCATCGCCCGGTCCCTGGCATCTCTCGCTCCGACGGGTGCGCTCATGGGATTCATGGTCTACGGGCCGATGATGGACGTGAAGAACGTGGCCCTCCTTGCGTCGCAGTTCCGCGGTGCATTCGTGGCACGTTTGTTCGTGACGGTGACGGCGGTAGCTGCCCTCGTGATTGGCTGCGCCTGGTGGGCGGGGGTGCTCGCATGAAGCTTCTTGATCGTCTCGCGCCGGTTGCGGAGTCCCTGTCGCTGGCCTGCCTGGGTGCCGGGCTGCTCTGGCTGTCACTGTCGGGCCGCTACGCGTCCTTCGTTCCCCCGTCCGCGCGCCTGGGCATCATCGCCTCGGGGGCCGGTTTGCTTGCCTGTTCGCTTGCCTTGTCCGCTCGACTTGGGTCGGGCGAGCACGAGCACGCCAACAGCGATCATGGTCGTCGCGCACTAACGCGCGCCCTGGTCGCACTTCTAGCGAGCGCACTCATCGTCCTCCCCTTCCGCGTCTCCCCGTCGGAGTTGGCATCGACAGCGTGGAGCGCCCGCGGGGCCGATGCGGGCCCGTCCTCCGGCCTCAACGCCGGGGATGACGAGGACACCTCTGCATCAAGCTCCCCCTCGGAAGGCAATTCCTCCCCTGCCAACACGAGCCAGAGCGGGGGCACGTCTCAGGTGCCGTCGACCGGGACACTTGAGCTGACGACAGATAACTTCTACGGCCAGGTCGAGGAGTTGATCGCCAACGGGCGCGCCCACGACGGCCAGCACATCGACCTCGTCGGTTTCGTGGTGAGCCCAGAGGCTGCCCGCGGCCAGGCCTCGATCCCCAGCGTGACGGAGGATGAGAGCTTCGCAGTGGCACGCATGGCTATTTGGTGCTGCGCGGCTGACGCCTACCCGGTCGGCTTCGCGGTGCGTTGGCGCGGCCCCGTTCCCGAGGCGGATAGCTGGGTGCACGTGAGCGGTACGCTGCGGGTTCGTGGCACGAAGGCACTCGTCATCGAGGCTGATTCTGTCGAAGTGACCGAGGCTCCAAACCCCGAGTTCGT
>CALBAF010000365.1 GCA_937926415.1 uncultured Actinomyces sp. | reverse complement strand
AAATCTAACCCCCGCGACACGCCGAGCCAGACACACATTTTGACCCTTAACCCGAAAACCCCGGGCTTCCAACAGTCACAGCATGAGGAAGGCCTTCCACACTGGACCAAAAGAAGGGACACACCTCGGTGTGTGTCACGCATGTGTGTCACGCACCGAGATGTGTCCCGATTTTCCGCAGAATATTGCGGTTTTTGTTGTGGAGATGGGGGGAATCGAACCCCCGTCCAGTGGCCGGCCCCGAATTCTTCTCCGAGCGCAGTCTACGGTTTTATTTCTCAGCCCCCAGCATTGCGTAGACACACCGCCAGATAGGCTCAGTTGATGAAGTGTCGGAGGCGCCCCACCAACATGGGCGACTCCCAGTGGCTCCCTAGACGACGCCAGACACCGGGCCGGAAGCAACTCCCGGGCTGACGGACTAAAGGTTCAGGCTGCGATATCAGGCAGCGAGAACGTAGTCGGTGCGATTCTGTTCGGCACCTATTGGTTTGCACGCATCGTTAACGAGTTGAGCGTACATTCTCGGCTCGCTTCACTTCGATCGACGACCACTGTCGAAACCGATCATCCCCTCTTGAGTTTTCAACTCACCGACACCCTACGAAACCGCAGACCGTCGGACACACCAGTTTACGCCCGCAGCCCCCACCCGTCAAGGGAAAACGGAGCCACCCAGCACACCGTTAGCAACCCCGACAACCGGCCAATGCCTCGTCCCAAGAGGGCACGAAAGAGCGACACGCGCCTGCGCACGTAATCGCCTTCTTTCCCCTATCGGCGGGCCTGCTTCACGTAGCGTCGCATCGCCCGCTCGGCCTCGCGCTGATCCTGCTTCTCGCGCAGGGCCTGACGCTTATCCCATTCCTGCTTGCCCTTAGCCAGGGCGATTTCGACCTTGACGCGGCCCCCGATGAAGTACAGCTCCAGGGGCACGATCGTGTAGCCCTTCGCGGCCACACGGTCCTGCATGCGGTCGATTTCCGCGCGGTGCAGCAGCAGCTTGCGCTTGCGCGTGGGCGCGTGGTTCGTCCACGAGCCCTGCGAGTACAGGGGGATGTTGGCGCCGTACAGCCACGCCTCGCCCCCGTTGATCTCGACCCAGGCGTCCACGAGGGACGCGCGGCCCATGCGCAGCGCCTTCACCTCGGTGCCCATGAGGGCCAGACCGGCCTCCCACGTGTCCTCGATCGTGTAGTCGTGGCGCGCCTTCTTGTTACGGGCGATCGTCTTCTTAGCGTCGGAGGCAGCCTTGGCGCGCTGCCCCTCCGTGGGCTTGGGCTTCTTCCATTCCTTGGGCATGCTGCCTCCTTCCAGACTCGTTTTCCGCACTCATGCGGAAAGACCCCCGCAGCGAAATCGCTACGAGGGTCCATCCTAACGCGGATTACAAATAATCCATCGGCTCAACATAACTTCCGTTCTGAAGAACACCAAAATGCAGGTGGCAGCCGGTCGCGTAGCCGGTCGAACCGACCTCACCCAGCGCGTCGCCCGCATTCACGTACTGGCCCGGGGACACGTACTGGGCCTGCATGTGCAGGTACTCGGTGATGACGGAGTTACCGCCGACGAGGCCGTGGTTGATGTCCACGTAGTTACCGGCCGACACATCCGAAGACACGGCGTTCACGTAGCCCGAGGCCACAGCGCGGATGACCGTGCCACAATCGGCCGCCATGTCGGTGCCCGAGTGGCCCTTCATAACGCCCAGCACCGGGTGGTAGCGCATACCGAACGGGGAGGTGACCACGATCGGAATGTCGAGGGGATTACGGAAGCCCGAGGCCGACACATAGGAGGCGCCCGACGCGCGGTTGGCCGCGTCGATCGCCGCCAGCTCGGCGCTGCGCGCCTGGTAGTCGGCTTCGGCCTGGCTCAGCGAGGCCTCGACCTGGCCCTTCTGGGCGTCCCACTCGGCCTGCTTGGCCTGTGCCTCATCCTTGAGCTTGTTCAGCTCGGTGAGCTTGGAGTCGGCTTCGTTCTTCGCTTCCTTCGCATCGGCCTCGGCCTTCGCGGCC
>CALBAF010000364.1 GCA_937926415.1 uncultured Actinomyces sp. | reverse complement strand
ACCAGCCCCACCCAGACGCCCAGCCGTCGCCGCATCAGCGGCAGCGCCGCCGTTGAGGCGCCACAGCGGGTGATGAGCGTCCGCCGGCGGTGCCGGGGTGTGCCCATCGAGGACGCCGTTGCGGTACGCCGTGCCGTTCGCGGGGGTGTGGAGCAGGTCCGTTCCCATGAGCTCCTGGGGATCCGTGATCGGGTTCGTGCGTGACCCGGTCTCACCGTAGGCGGGCTCCTGGGTCGGGAGGGCGCCAGAGGCTACCGTCCGGTTACGCGCCGCGGCGGCGTCCGCATCGCTCCACCACGGCTGTGCAAAACCACCCGGGTAATTCGCTGAGGAGGGACTTCTGTCCGCGGCGCGTCCAAAGTCCGATTCCTCAACCGGTGGGGCCGGGACCTGTTTGTCTGTGCTAACACTGACATCGCCCGGGCGATTTGCTCGGCCTCGCACTTCATCCTTCAGGCGCGCCTGCTGCCTCATGAGTGCTGCGATGTAGCTCGTCCTGTCGTTCACCATCGAGAGGATGCGCTGCGCGGCAGCCTCACGCTGGGCGTTGGCCTGGGCCTCGACCGCATCCACGTAGGCGGCACCGGTTGTGAAGCGCTTGCTCAACACGGGAATGCCGCCTCCGGGCGAGGACCGAGGAACCATGACGACAGGGTTGTCACGCATGGCCTCCGTGGCGGAGTCCAGAAGGGTCGGAGAGATCATTTCCGCTTCCTTCAGAGCCGCTGCCATTTGGGAACGACCGGCCTCGTAACTCGTGTGTCCCGCCGTGTAGATCGACCGGACCATGCCGATGCGCTGAAGCGATTCAGTCACCCATCGGATCGCATTGTCGGCTGCATCTCCCTGAAAGCCCTGTTTGTCGCCGTAGCTATTCAGGCGTTCGGTCGCTTCCTCGAAACCGTTTAGCGTCTTCTTGTGGTCGACATCCCAGGCGTCCAGGTCGCGGTTAGAACGTGCAGCCTCCATGAAGATCTTGAGGCGCTCGTACATCGGTGATGAAACCATGATTAAAGTCCTTTCTACAGTCAGAAATCTGAATCAGACCGTAGGCTGAGCATTCTGAGTCGGAGCCTGGGAGGGCGTGTTACCTGAGGAAGCGCCGGCACTTGACGCATGGGGAACACCGCCGTTCATGAGCATCGTTCCGGCCAGGGCTCCCATGAGGGAGCCAGCTGCCGTCGAAGTTTCGGGAGCCCAGCCGGCAGCCTTAGCGACCCTGTTGAGCGACGCCTTCAGAGCTACAGCAGCGTCGGACTTGGCGACACGGTCGAGAGCCTGATTGATTTTCTCCATCTGCGCTTTGTTTTCGTATTCCGTCCCAGTAAAGCTCGCCATGACTGCATTGATCTCAGCCTCGAACGTACTGATCAGGGCTGCTTCGTTTTTCAGGGCCTCAGCTACCGCGTTGAACAATTCACTCGAGCTGTTCTGCAAGGCACTAGGGCCAGCCTCCTGTCCCCAAAACATCGACTTCTGAGCGGCACTTAACGAAGAAGCCCCCTCAGCAGACTGCCTCACGGCTTCAAAGCCCTTCACAACCTCAGCGACTGCTTCTTGATGCTTGCTGCTATCTGCAGATATCTGATCGGCCATTTGTAGCTCCTAATTGTTGATGGAAGATAAAAGAGCGCTGCAATGCGCCCGGTTGCTTACTTGGCGACCTTGAAGCGGCGGACTAGCGGCTTGTCGGGCTGGTCGGTGCCCTCGATCTTCAGGGTCCACACGTAGGTCAGGTCAGCGCCCGAACCCTCCACGTCCA
>CALBAF010000363.1 GCA_937926415.1 uncultured Actinomyces sp. | reverse complement strand
GCTGCGCCACCGCACCGCCGCGCGTTCCTAACGGAATCGTCCTGGGAACGAGGTCGGGGCCGGTAGGTGGGTCACGGCACACAACGCGGGGCGGGGCTGCGCAGCGCCTGTGCCTTGATAGACTGACTGACATGGTGAAGACTGTCCTCGTTACCGGAGCCGGTGGCTACATTGGTCGCCACATTGTTCACGCCCTGCTGGAGCGCGGCCTTGACGTCAGCGTCGTCGACTTCCGCCTCGACGGTGTCGACGAGCGTGCACGCCGCATCGACGCCCAGATTTTCAGCGGAGACGCTGACATCTACGACCAGCTCGGACGCCCGGACGTGGTTCTGCACCTCGCCTGGCGTGACGGCTTCGTGCACAACTCGCCGGCCCACATCGAGGACCTGCCCGCCCACTACCACTTCATCGAGAACCTCCTCGAGGGTGGATGCACCCACCTGGCCGTCATGGGTTCCATGCACGAGGTCGGCTACTGGGAAGGCGCCATCGACGAGAACTCCGCGTGCAACCCCGCCTCCCTGTATGGCATCTCCAAGAACGCGCTGCGGCAGATCACGGAGCTTCTGACCACCAAGCACGGCGCGACCATGCAGTGGCTGCGCGGCTACTACATCGTCGGAGACGACGCGCACGGCTCCTCGATCTTCTCCAAGCTCCTGGCCGCCGCCCAGGAAGGCAAGAAGACCTTCCCCTTCACCACGGGCAAGAACCTCTACGACTTCATCTCCATCCAGGGCCTGGCCTACCAGATCGCCGCCGCCGTCTCCCAGGACGACGTCAACGGCATCATCAACATCTGCAGCGGCGAGCCCATGAGCCTCGCCGACCGCGTCGAAGCCTACATCCGCGAGAACGACCTGGACATCACCCTCGAATACGGGGCATTCCCAGATCGTCCCTACGACTCGCCCGGCGTGTGGGGCGACGCCACGAAGATCCGCCAGATCCTGGCAGCCGTCGACGGGGCGGGGGAGTAAGGCCGTGAAGCGCGCCGGTATTTTCCTGTTCTTCGATCCCCAGGGCATCGTCGACGACTACGTCGTGGAGTGCCTGACCTCGCTGCGCGAGTACCTCGACGAGATCCTCGTCGTCTCCAACTCTGCCCTGGACGACACCGCGCGCGAGCGCCTCCTCAAGGGCGCGACCGAGGTCTTCGAGCGGGAAAACACCGGCTTCGATGTCGGCGGATACCGCGACGGCATCGCCCGCTTCGGCTGGGATCGCCTCGGACAGATCGACGAGCTGATCCTCTTCAACTACACCTTCTTCGCGCCCGTGAACCCGTGGAAGAACCTCTTCGACCGCGTGGACGCCGCCGGAGCTGTGGACTTCTGGGGCATCACCGAACACGACGAGGTGCGCCCCCACCCCTTCCTGGCAGCCACTCGCATGCCGCGCCACATCCAGTCCCACTGGATCGCCGTGCGCAACCCGCTGCTCAGCTCCCCGGACTTCCGCAAGTACTGGGACGAGATGCCGCCGATTCGTTCCTACAACGACTCGATCCAGTGGCACGAGTCGCGCTTCACGGAGTACTTCGGCAACCTCGGCTACGCGCACGTCGTGGCATACCCGCGCGAGGACTACCCCTCACGCAACCCTGTCTTCGACAACGCTTCGATGCTGCTCGCGGACGGTTGCCCGATCCTCAAGCGCCGTAACCTTTTCCACGACCCGCTCTACCTGGATCGCCACGCGATCATCGGCGCGGACATGCTGGAGCTGGCGGAAAAGGCCGGCTACGACACCGACCTGATCCTCACGAACCTCGCGCGCACCTCGCGTCCGCGTGACCTCGTGACCAACGCGGGCCTGACGACCGTCATCTCCCCGCGCGCCGACCAGGCCACCCTGGAGGCCGCCGCCTCCCTGAAGGTCCTCGCGGTCGCCCACATCTTCTACGCCGACATGGCCGACGAGATCCTCGACCGCCTGAGCGTCCTGCCGGAGGGCTACCACCTAGTGGCCACGACCTCGAACGAGGAGAACAAGGCCCTCATCGAGGCGCGCGCCCAGGAACGAGGCGTGGACGCCGACGTGCGCGTCGTGTCCTCCAACCGTGGCCGCGACATCGGCGCGTTCCTGGTGGACTGTGGCGACGTGCTCACCTCCGGCGAGTACGACATCGTCGTGAAGATCCACTCCAAGAAGTCCGTCCAGGACGACTACAACGCCGCCCAGCTCTTCAAGGAGCACCTCTACGACAACCTGCTGGCTTCCCGCGATCACGTAGCCGGCATCCTCACGGAGTTCGCTGCCCACCCGGGCCTGGGCATGGCGATCGCGCCCATGCCGCACATGGGCTACCCGACGATGGGCCACGCGTGGTTCGCGAACCGCCAGCCTGCGCGCGAGTTCGCCAAGAAGGTCGGCATTACCGTCCCCTTCGACGACCACCAGCCGCTGGCCCCCTACGGCTCCATGTTCATCGCGCGCCCCGAGGCCCTGTCCCTGCTGACGGGCGCCGGCCTCGTGCCCGAGGACTTCCCCGAAGAGGGCGGCTACAAGGACGGCTCCCTGGCGCACGTCATCGAGCGCCTCCTGTCCTACGCGGTGCTCTCGCGCGGCTACTACGTGCGTCCCGTCATGACCCCGAAGTGGGCGGGCGTGTACTACGGCTACCTCGAGTACAAGCTAGCCGCGACCTCGTCGATGATGCCCGCTTTCGCGATCGACCAGGTGCCTTTCCTTAAGGCGCGTATGGGCACGGTCCCGAATCTGTTGGGCGCCGTCAAGACCAACATCATGGTGCGTACCCCGGGACTGGGGAACGCCCTCAAGCCGGCGTACCGCGCGGCCCGCGGCGCCGTCCATAAGTTCCGGTCCATGAAGGGTGAGCGATGAGCCTGGCCTCCACGATTCGGGCTGCGGCCCCCCACACGCCCCAGTCCGTCGCGCAGGCATTCAACTCCAGGTCTAACTCGATCGGATTTTTGCGCTGGCTGATGGCCTTCATGGTCATCTTCTCGCACGCCGGCCCGATCGCCGGTTTCTACGGCGGCGAGGACCTGGGCGTGCAGATCTCGAAGGAGCAGTCCATCGGTGGCGTCGCCGTCGCGGGTTTCTTCTTTTTCTCGGGTTTCCTGATCACGCGCTCGCGCATGGGGCGCGCGACGATCTGGCGCTACATGTGGCGCCGCGTCCTGCGTATTTTCCCCGCCTACTGGGCCGCCCTGCTCTTCACGGTCGGTATCCTCGCACCGATCGCCTACTGGCACACCTTCCACAACATCTCCGGCTACCTGCACCCGGCCACCGAGTCACCGCTCACGTACTTCGTGAACAACATGTGGCTGAACCTCGGCCAGCGCAACATCGCCGGAATGGGCGAGAACCTGCCCTACTTCATCCTGCACGGCGCGCGCGACTGGAACGGCTCGGCCTGGACGCTGATCTACGAGTTCAAGGCCTACATCCTGGTCGCGATCCTCGGCCTGTTCGGGGCGCTCGCGAACCGTAAGGTGGGCGGCGCTTTCGCCCTTGTCTTGATTGCACTCAACGCCCTGCAGTGGATGGGCGCGGGCCAGGTCTCCAACGTCAACTACCTGCTGCGCGACCCCTACATGCTGATGTTCATGGGTCCCTTCGCCTTCGGCATGCTGTTCACGCTCTACGGCGACAAGATCCCCATGGACTCGCGCCTGGCGTGGGGCGGCCTCATCTTCGGCCTGCTCTCCTACGCGTCGGGCGGCTGGAACATCGTCGGCCAGTACGGCTTCCTGTACTTCCTCATGTACTTGGCGATTCGCCTGCCCCTGCAGAACTGGGAGAAGCACGGCGACCTGTCCTACGGCATCTACATTTACGCCTGGCCGATCATGGCCTTCGCCGCCTACTTCCACCTGCAGGATCGCGGCTGGATCGCCTACCACCTGACTGTCGTCGTGACCGTGCACATCCTGGCCTACTTGTCGTGGCACCTCATTGAGAAGCCCGCGATGAGCCAGAAGAACTACCTGCCCGGATGGATGGACAAGCTCATCGAGCACTTCCGTCCCACGTACGAGGCCGTGGCCCGCCGCATCGTCACGCCGGCCCTGTCCTCGACCCGGATCGCGACGGTCATGGAGGCCGAAGAAGCGGCCGCACGTACCGAGGAGGAGACCAAGTGAGCGAGAAGAAGGCCGCCGGCCAGTTCAAGGAATCCGACTCCGGTCTGCGCGACGTCTCCTTCGACGAGGGTGTTCCCGCCGGCTCATGGAAGCACCGTCTCCACTACGTGCCCCTGACGGTTCTCCTTGCGGGCGCGTGCGCGGCCACCGGCGTGGGCACGTGGTACAAGGCCACCCACCCCGCTCCGCAGGC
>CALBAF010000362.1 GCA_937926415.1 uncultured Actinomyces sp. | reverse complement strand
GTGCTCACGGCTTCGCGGGCGGCGACGATCAGCGCGCGGCACGCGAAGACGGCTGCGATTCCCGCAATGTAGGGCCAGACATCGAGCAGCGACGCGGCGCCCGAGACGACGGGGGAGAGGGCTGCTGAAATGAGAAGCGCCTGGGCAAGAACCAGCAGCGCAGTCAACGTCCCTAGGAGGGCCGTTACAGCGATGGGGCCGCGCGCCGAGCGAGCATAGCGCAACAAACGAGGATCAAAGGGACGCACGTATCTATTGTGCCTTAAAACGGCTCGTCATGGGCCAAAGGTCCCCATCCTCGTGGCGTGACAACAAACGCGCCCGGCCCCTGTAAGAGGGACCGGGCGCGTCGTGATACGAGGATCAGCTGGCGAAGAAGTTTTCGCCCACGCGGATCTTCTTGAGCAGCAGACCGGTCTGTGTCTCAACGTCCTCGGCGCCCACGCGAGCGCGGAACATCCAGTAGGACCAGAAGACGTAGACCAGGACGATCGGCAGCAGGCAGACGGTCACGATGGTCATGACGGTCAGCGTCGACGGGGTCGAGGAGGCCTGATCAATCGTCAGCGAGTACGCCGGGTTGATCGAGGACTTCTGGACGGCCGGGGCCATCGATGCGAACACCCACGCGACAGCGCCGGCGATCGCGACGGAGGAGGCCACGAAGGACCAGCCCTCACGACGCAGCGACGCCTGCGACAGAGCCGTCGACGCGATGATCGCGAGCGCGGCGACCACGAGCGGGATCCACGCCAGAACGTTCGTCGTGTAGGCGAACTGGCCCCACACGAGCCACGCGGCGGCCAGGACGGTCGCGGCGATCGTCGCCGGGGCGGCAATCGCGTTGGCGCGGTCGCGGACCTCACCGGTCGTCTTCAGCGCCAGGAACTGCGCGCCGTGAGCCAGGCACACGGCCATGACGGCAAGGCCGCCGAGGATCGTGTACGGGGTGAGCAGCGAGAAGAAACCGCCGGTCAGCTGGTGTGTCGCGGATGCCAGCGACTGGTTGACCAGCGTCGGGTCGATGACGGTGCCGGTGGCCACGTCAACAACCTCAATACGCATACCCTGGACGAAGTTCGCGAAAGCGACGCCCAGCAGGATCGGGACGAGCCACGCGCTGACCGTGTGCGCCCAGTCCCAGGCGTGACGCCACTTCTCGGTGGCGACCTTGGAGCGCCACTCGAGGGCCATGACGCGGATGATCAGGCAGACGAGGATCAGGAAAAGGGCGAGGTACATGCCCGAGAACATGGTCGCGTACCACTCGGGGAACGCTGCGAAGGTCGCGCCACCAGCGGTGAGCAGCCACACCTCGTTGCCGTCCCAGTGGGGGCCGATCGTGCGCACGGTCTGGGTGCGCTCACGGTCGCCCTTGGCGATGAAGGGAAGGAGCATGCCGACGCCGAAGTCGAAGCCCTCGAGGATCAGGTAGACCGTCCACAGAACGGCGATGAGAACGAACCACAGGATAGACAGAGTCATGATCGGTGTTCCTCTCAGTACCCGAAGGACAGGTCGGCGGGAGCTTCGTCGTTAGCCTTGTCGGCCTTGGACGAGTGGATGCCCTCGACGGCGTAGCGCTTCATGAGGATGTACCACATGACGCCAAGGACGCCGTACAGCAGGGTGAACAGGATGAGCGAGGTGAGCATCTGGCCAGCGGGAACGTTGGGGGAGATGCCCATGTCGGTCATCATGTTGACGGAACCCAGGTCGGAGCCCGCGGACAGAGCCTGCATGTTCGGGACGACAACCCACGGCTGACGACCCATCTCGGTGAAGATCCAGCCGAAGGAGGCGGCTGCGAACGGCAGGGGGAGATTGACCAGGGCGAGGACGCTCAGCCACTTGTTGGACGAGGTACGGCCGCCGCGGGTGGCCCACAGGCCCCACGCCGCCAGCAGGAAGGCCAGCATGCCCAGGCCGATCATGAAGCGGAACGACCAGAAGGTGACCATCTGCGGAGGACGGAAGTCGTACTGCGAGGCGTCACCGTACTTGGCGGTGAAGTTAGCGTCCGAGTTGAGCAGTTCCACCATGCGCTCCTGGACGTCGGCGACGCCCTCAGAGGTGGCGGTGAAGGAGTTGTGCGACATGAAGGATGCGACGCCGGGGACCTTGATGAACTGGGTCGGCTGCGCGCCGTCATTGCCGAGGGGGCAGGAGCCGAACTGGGCGATCGTGAAGGCCGCGCCGTCGGTGTCCACACAGATGCCTTCGGCGGCAGCCATCTTCATGGGCTGGACCTCGACCATCTCCTGGCCCTGAATGTGGCCGGAGGCGGCGGTGCCGAGGCCGCCGATGAGGACGGCGGTCAGGCCGAAGCGGGCGATCGGACGCCACACGTTGCGGGACTGCGCCATGGCCTCGTCGGAGCCTTCGCGGGCGGTGCGCACCATCCACCAGATGGAGATGCCGGCAACGAAGGAGCCGGCGACCAGCCAAGCGGAGGTGATGACGTGGGCGTATTCGCTCAGGTACACGCCGGAGGTGATGAGCTCCATGAAGCCGCTCACGCCGTCGAGCTCGGCGCGGCCGGTCTCGGGGTTGAAGCGGGCGCCCACGGGGTGCTGCATCCACGCGTTGGCCGCGAGGATCCAGGCCGCGGAGAACATGGTGCCCAGGGCGACGCACCAGATCGTCAGCAGGTGCATGCGCTTGGAGAGGCGGCCCCAGCCGAAAATCCACAGGCCCAGGAAGGTGGACTCGAGGAAGAAGGCGAGGAGGGCCTCAACGGCCAGGGGAGCGCCGAAGATGTCGCCGACGAAGCGGGAGTATTCGGACCAGTTCATGCCGAACTGGAACTCCTGCACGATACCGGTGGCGACACCGAGCGCGAAGTTGATGAGGAGGAGCTTGCCAAAGAAGCGAGTTGCTTGCAGCCAGTATTCCTTGCCGGTGCGGTGCCACGCGGTCTGCATGATGGCAACCAGCAGGGACAGGCCGATCGTCAGCGGCACCAGGACGAAGTGATAGACGGTGGTAACACCGAACTGCCATCGTCCGACGGTGACCGCGTCAAGCGCTGTCTGCGCGAGGGTCATGATAGGACCTTCTCGTATTGGGATTAGGATCGATTATCCCGTGTCCAAAGTCCGTGGGACCTATGTCACGGGTTGATATTAATGTAGCCCAAACACCTCGGTCGGATTGGTTCAAATGCTGGTTCAGAGGCCGTTTTGTGACATACGCGTCCGAATAATTTTTACGGGTTCTTCCGTGAGATATCGCTCGGTGTTGCGTTGTCCTGATCACCCCGTCGTCGGAACAGGGCGCTGTTGTGCGACAATAGAGGTGAATGGATGTCGCGGGAGTGCCCCCGCGACGAGAGCCGAGCGATGACGTATTCATATGCCGCCGGCCGCTGCGCATCAGCGCTCCACTAGGTTTCCGCCCCCCGCGGGCGATGAAAAAGGGTGCGTCCAGGCACGGGGCGCGCACCCACCATTGGAGAATCGTGACAACCGAATCCACCACGCCCGTGGCACCCGCCGCGTCGCTGCTGTTCCAGGCACCCGTGTTCCAGGCGGCCCCCGAGGTCGCTCCCCCCGCGATCGTTGAGGAGCAGCCCGAACCTAAGCGTCGCCGCAAGTCTGCCGCCGCTGACGAAGAGTCTGCGTCTCGCGAAGAGGCCGCTCCCAAGCGTCGCCGTCGCTCGAAGAAGGCCGCTGACGAGGTCGAGACTGCGGAAGCCCCCGAGGCTCCCGCGACCGAGTCTGAGTCTGAGGAGGCGCCCGCCGAGCCGAAGACTCGCCGCCGCCGTCGCTCCAAGAAGGCGGACGAGGCCTCGGCCCCCGCCCAGGAAGAGGCCGACAAGAACGACACACCCGCGCAGGACTCCGACTCCTCGGACGAGGATGAGACCTCCGGTCGTCGCCGTCGTCGCCGCCGCGCTCGCAGCTCCGCCTCCTCCGACGAGGGTGGCGATCCCGCTGATCAGGTGCAGGCCCTGAAGGGCTCGACGCGCCTGGAGGCGAAGAAGATGCGTCGCCGCGAAGGCCGCCGCGAAGGTCGCCGTCGCCACTCCATCTCTGAATCCGAGTTCCTCGCTCGCCGCGAGTCGGTCGAGCGCACGATGGTCATCCGTGACCAGGACGGCCTCGACCAGATCGCCATCCTCGAAGACGGCCTGCTCGTCGAGCACTACGTCGCGCGCCGCACGCAGTCCTCGATGGTCGGCAACATCTACCTGGGCCGCGTCCAGAACGTGCTTCCTTCGATGGAAGCTGCATTCGTCGACGTGGGCCGCGGACGCAACGCTGTCCTGTACGCCGGCGAGGTCAACTGGGATGCCGTCGGTATGGAGGGCAAGCCCCGCCGCATCGAGTCCGCCCTTAAGTCCGGCGACCCCGTTCTCGTTCAGGTGACGAAGGATCCGATCGGCCACAAGGGTGCCCGCCTGA
This sequence comes from uncultured Actinomyces sp., assembly GCA_937926415.1. GTDB lineage: Bacteria > Actinomycetota > Actinomycetes > Actinomycetales > Actinomycetaceae > Pauljensenia. The sequence goes on along the minus strand of CALBAF010000362.1, from coordinate 1,326 downwards.
CTTCTCAGATCACGCTGGCCGGCCGCTACCTGGTCCTCATTCCCGGCGGTTCCATGATGGGCATCTCCCGCAAGCTCCCGGACAAGGAGCGCGCTCGCCTGAAGAAGATCCTCAAGGCCGTCGTGCCCTCGGGCTCGGGCGTCATCGTGCGCACCGCCGCAGAAGGCGCGACGGAGGAGCAGATCCGCGACGACGTCGCACGCCTGACCCGCCAGTGGGAGGACATCGAGAAGAAGCGCGCCAACACGAAGAGCGCCCCGACGCTGCTGCGCGGCGAGCCCGAGCTGGCCGTGCGCGTTGTGCGAGACATCTTCAACGAGGACTTCTCCAAGCTCGTCATCGAGGGCCGCGACACCTACACGACCGTCAAGGAATACGTCGACGAGCTCAGCCCCGAGCTCTCCGATCGCGTCGAGCAGTGGGTGGGCACGGAGGACGTCTTCCACGCCCACCGCATCGACGAGCAGCTTGCCAAGGGCATGGACCGCAAGGTCTGGCTGCCCTCGGGTGGCACCCTGATCATCGACCGCACCGAGGCGATGACCGTCATCGACGTCAACACCGGCAAGTTCATCGGCGCCGGCGGCACGCTTGAGGAGACCGTCACTCGTAACAACCTCGAGGCGGCCGAGGAGATCGTGCGCCAGCTGCGCCTGCGCGACATCGGTGGCATCGTCATCATCGACTTCGTGGATATGGTCCTCGAGTCCAACCGTGACCTCGTGCTGCGTCGCCTGGTGGAGTGCCTGGGGCGTGATCGCACGCGCCATCAGGTCACCGAGATTACGTCCCTGGGCCTCGTGCAGATGACCCGTAAGCGCGTGGGTGAGGGCCTCGTCGAGGCATTCTCCTCCTCGTGTGAGGCCTGCGAGGGCCGCGGCTTCATCGTGCATCAGCACCCGGTGGAGACCTCCGGTTCCGAACAGTCGTCGAAGGGCTCGAAGGGTTCGAAGAAGCAGCAGAAGAAGGCCGAGCCTCGCCGCATTGAGGATAACGCCGATCACGAGCGAGCCAAGGAGGCCCTGAGCGCGATCGCCGCTGCGTCGACCCGTAAGGAAGAGGAGAGTGCGGCTGAGGAGGCCGCTCCCACCAAGAAGCGCCGCACGCGCGCCGCCTCGACCGAGGCCAAGGAGCCTGAGGCTGCGAGCGCTGAGCGGGTCGCATCGTTCGAGGCTCCCGAGGATCCCGCGTCCAAGCCCGCTGCCGAAAAGGTCGAGGAAGGCGCGACCAAACGTCCTCGTCGTCGCCGTCGCGTCGCCGAGTCTGCTCCGCTGCCCGAGCTTCCCGTGCACATTGAGCTGCCTGAGCCGGTTGATCACTCGGACG
>CALBAF010000361.1 GCA_937926415.1 uncultured Actinomyces sp. | reverse complement strand
TAGCCCGATTCGAACTGGATTTCGGCCAGTGTCTGGAAGAACTTTCGGGCTTTGATTTTCTTTTTCTTGATGGCGGGGTTATTCACCATCTCGCGGTATTTCTCGGTAACAGAGATGTCACTGAAAGGCACCCCGTAGACGCGCTGGACGTCGTAGGGGCTGAAGAGGTACATGTCTTCGTTGCGCTTGGCCAGTTCGAAGGTGATGTCGGGGATCATCACGCCCAGCGACAGGGTCTTGATGCGGATCTTTTCGTCCGCGTTTTCGCGTTTCGAGGAACTGCATGATGTCGGGGTGGTGGGCGTTGAGGTAGACCGCGCCCGCCCCCTGGCGGGCCCCCAACTGGTTGGCGTAGCTGAAGGAATCTTCCAGCAGCTTCATCACCGGGACCACGCCCGAGGACTGGTTCTCGATCTTTTTGATGGGGGCGCCCGATTCGCGCAGATTCGTCAGCAGCAGCGCCACCCCGCCGCCGCGCTTGGATAGCTGGAGGGCCGAGTTGATACCCCGCGCGTTAGACTCCATATTGTCTTCGATGCGCACCAGGAAGCAAGACACCATTTCCCCGCGCGCCGCCTTGCCAGCGTTGAGGAAAGTCGGGGTGGCGGGCTGGAAACGGCCCGTGATGATTTCATCCACCAGGTCGCGCGCCAGCTGTTCGTCGCCGCGAGCCAGATAGAGCGCCACCATGCACACGCGGTCTTCGTAGCGTTCCAGGTAGCGCTTTCCGTCGAAAGTCTTCAAGGTATAGGAGGTGTAGTACTTGAAATCCCCCAGGAAGGTGGGGAAACGGAACTTGTGGGCGTAGGCCTGCTGGAAGAGCGACTTTACGAAGGGGAAAGAGTACTGGTCCAGGACGTGTTTCTCGTAGTAGCCTTCCTCTATTAGGTAGTCGAGTTTTTCCTTCAGGTCGTGGAAGAACACGGTGTTCTGGTTGACGTGCTGGAGGAAGTACTGACGTGCTGCCTGTCGGTCGGCCTCGAATTGGATCTTGCCGTCGGCGTCGTAGAGGTTCAGTTGCGCGTTGAGCGCGTGGTAATCCAGCTCGGGGGAGGGGGCTGGTTCTACTCCTGTGTCAGTGAGGTTTTCTGCCAAAACTCGCTCAATCCTTCGCGAACTCGTGAGACGTCTTCGGCAGTGCCGAGGAGCTCAAATTTGTACATGTGGGGGATATGTAATTTTGCGGAGATGATGTCTCCGGCCAGGCAGTAGGCCGTGCCGAAGTTGGTGTTCCCCGAGGAGATCACGCCGACGCAGAGCGAGCGGTTGTGTTCGTCGTTGAGGAACTTGATGACTTGTTTGGGTACCGCGCCCTTGATGTTGCCACCGCCGTAGGTGGGGACGATGAGGACGTAGGGTTGATCGACGTGAAGGAATCCGTCGCGGGGGAGAAGTGGGATTCGCTGTGCTGGGAATCCGAGTTTTTCCACGAAACGGCGGGTATTGCCCGTCGCCGACGAAAAGTAGACGACGTTGACCATGTGGTCTTTTCCTTTCACGAGGCCTGCTCTGCTTGGGAGCAAAAAGTTGCCCGGTCCCCTGAAGAGTGGTGTGGGGACCGGGCGGGTTGCTTTTAGGCGTTGACGACGCGTCCCGATTCCATGGACGAGGCCTGTGCTGCGGCCTTGATGAGGTCGGGGCGGTAGCCGCTCCAGTGGTCTTCGCCGGCGATAACGACGGGAGCTTGCTGGTAGCCCAAGCCCTTAATGAACTCGAGTGCCGAGGGGTCTTCGGTGAGGTCGACCTTCGTGTAGTCCAGTCCCTGCTTGTCGAGTGCGCGGTAGGTCGCATCGCACTGGACACACATGGGCTTGGAGTAGACGGTGATAGACATGGTCGGACCTTTCAATGTCGTGTGTTGATGTGTGTTTTCTCCGCTGTTTACCCGGGGGAGCGGAACATGCGACAACACTACACCTTGTGTGTGCTTTCGTCACGAGACCCAATATGTTGTGTCTAACTATGTTCCTGACCCTAGATGTGGATGGATGAGTCTTCCTCTGTGGATGGGGTGTGGATGAGGGTGGCTTACATCGGTGTAATTTGAGGAAATTGTGCCCGAGGGGGCCTGTGGATAGAGCTCCTCAATTTCTCCACAGAGTGGGTTGAGGCTGTGGGTAAGCGCACGAAAAATTCGAAAAATTTTGTGCCCGTGTCGGCGTGTCGCACCTACCGCATGAGCATTTGGGGCTTCGTCCCGAATGGATCGCCGGTGGTCACCATGAAACAGTGTCTCAGGCAGATAACTTTGCCTGAGACACGCACCCTGTAAATGACTAGTTCAATCGCCATCACTTAATCTGTTTAAAGATCCCGTACAACAGGAGAACACAAAAATGACAACTCTTAAGACCCGTCGAGGCATCAGCCTCCTCGCCGTCATTGCGGTTGCCACCGGTGCCGCAGCGGTTCCTGGTATTGCTACGGCAGCCCCCTCCGGATCGGCATTTGGTGTTGTTGCCACCGCTGAGCGTCTTCCCTCACTGGTTGACCTCGATACCAACAAGACCGGCTCCATCACCATCCACAAGCTGGTGAAGGATGCCACCAACGGCACCACCGAAGGCACCGGTCTTGAGGACAGCACCGTCACCGGTACCCCGCTTGACGGTGCAAAGTTCACCGTTGAGCGTCTGACCAATGTTGACCTGACCACTCAGGCTGGCTGGGAGAAGCTCGTTGGTTTCAACGGCAACGTTGACACTGCAAAGGCTGACGGCGTTGACACCGCAGTCGAGAAGACCACCGCTGGCGGCGGTCTGGCCACCTTCTCCAACCTGCCCCTGGGTGCCTACGTCGTGACCGAGACCGTGACCCCCGCGGGCTACGTCGGCTCCAAGCCCTTCATCATCACGGTGCCCATGACGCACCCGACCGACCTCAACAAGTGGGTCTACGACGTCCACGCCTACCCGAAGAACTCCAAGGCTGGCATCG
>CALBAF010000360.1 GCA_937926415.1 uncultured Actinomyces sp. | reverse complement strand
CGAGGAGGAGGAACACGAGGCGGCCGACGGGCAGCCGGGGGATGGGAGGCCTCGTCGTCGCTATCGACGAGGCCTGGGCTGGCGCATCCGGTCCCGCGGGACGCGCGGGTGGGCGGGATGCCTCGCTCATGTGGGCTCCTGGAGTCGGTGGGTGTTGCCGGTGTTCCCATCTGGGGACAGTGCCAAGGTAGCGGCCTTGCTCGCACTTTTCTAGGGATAAAAACGGTGAAATTGGCTGGTGGGACACTCTGTTGGGTGAGAGTAGAGACAAAGCGCATCCTGACTATCCGTCCGGTAATATTGTGTCCGTCACTGGTCAGTATTCAATGGAGTCAATGATGAGCGATCTGTCCTTCGTTGCGGGTGAGTTCCCGAAGCTCGCTGCGACCTCGCGTGAAACCGCGGACGCTGTCCGGTCTGCACGCCCGGAAGGAGGGGCCAGTGCGTTCGCCTCCGCGATGCCCGGCGCTAACCTGGCCTTACCCATGCAGGCAGTTGAAGAGAAAGTTGCCGACCAGTGCATGAAGACCAGTAAGAAGCTCGAGGAATGTGCCGACTCGCTCGAGGCTGCTGAACGAGACTTCATTGCTGCAGAGGAAGAGAACGGCCAGCTCATCGGCTCGATCATCAACGGTGACGGCTGTGGCCACTCCGGTCCGGGTGGTGGCGGAGACGGTCGTAAGAACCCGCGCCTGGTTCCTCTCCCCTCGCCGCCGAGCAAGGGTGGTACTCCGCCTCCGCGTCGTCGGCGTCTTCCTGGTGACCCGGGCAAACAGAGGGGCGACCATGGGAACGGTGGGCGTCAGCCCCACCCACCGAAGCCCGGCACAGGTCGGCCGAAGGTCGCGCCCATGCCCTTTGACCCCGTCATGCCCATTTCTCCCATTGTCACGGGGCCACCTGCTCCGCCCCGTTTTCGCAAACCTGCCGTCGAGCGTCCCGAGGTGCCTCCTGTGAAGCTACCCCGAATGGGAAATCCGACCCCGATAGTGGATCCAATCGAGCCGCTGGATCTGGGACTCAATGGCTTTAGCGCAGAACTCGGAGGGCAGCCGTAATAATGAAGTGGTCTGACCTCCTGCAGTGGGAGGGTTCGTCCCTCAGCCAGCAAGCGCAGGCATACGAAAAGAGCGCGCAGTCGCTCAGGAGTGCGTCCGAGAGTCTTCAATCCAACGTGAGGTCCCTGACAGGTCAGGGAAATACGGTCGATGCTGCCCGTCGTGCGATGGTGAAGCTCTGTGGGGAGGTTGAGCGGCAGGAAGAAAAGCTCACGGCTCTCGCGAGCGTCCTCAGCGAGGCCTCGGAGGGAGCTGAAACGGTTGGAACGGCCGCCAGGAAACTCGACGGCACCGCCGCGAACCATTCCCTCCATATCGGGGCGGATGGATCCGTTCAGTACGTGGGGCCGCACAACGTGTCTCCAGCCGATGCGGTGACGATCAAGAAGAACATGAAGATCGTGTCCGAGCAGGTTGCCGCGATCATGAAAAAGGCGACGAGCGTCGTCCAGAACACGCGGAGCAAACTCGCGGCCCTGGGTGGTGGAGCAAGCTCCTACGCGAATGGGTCGGCCAAGGGAACGCGCGCCCCGAAGAAGGATCTGAAGCTGCCGCCCAAGGGAGCCTCCGAAAAGGAAGTGGCCAAGTGGTGGTCGTCGCTCAGTAGCAAGGAGAAAGAGGAGCTGATCAACAAGCACCCGTATGAGATCGGGAGCCTCAACGGCGTCGACGGGACGTCGCGGGACAAGGCGAACCGGAAGGTGCTCGACATCGAGCTGCCGAAACTCGAGTCTGAATACGAGGATTATAAGAAGCGCGCGGGCCTCATCATTGATCCGTTCGAAGCTGCACAGCTCAAGAAGCTGAAGGAACGAGCAGAGGCCGTCAGGAATATCAGGACAACGCTGGATCGCTCGAAGGAAGACGGCATGCCGCGCCAGCTGTTGAGTCTTGATACGAAGCATGGCCGTGTGACCGCAGCTGTCGCGCAGGGCAACGTCGATACCGCCAAGCACATTGGTGTCATCGTGCCGGGACTGTACTCGAACGTGGCCAAGAACCTGGATGACTACGATGACAAGGCCTCCGTCATGGGTGCGAACGTCCGCAAGCATGCCCACGGCGAGGAGGTCGCGATGGTCTCTTACCTTGGCTACGACGCGCCACAGAATAAGCTCGAGGCAGCGATGATCAGCAAAGCCAATGCTGGCGCGAAGCAGCTCGCTGGCTTCCTCAATGGGATGCACGCCTCTCGCGAATACGGTGCGGGCGACGCGCACGTGACCGCCGTGACCCACTCCTACGGGTCGACGACTGCTGGAAAGGCACTGACGATGACCGACGAGGGAGCCGCCGATGATCTCGTCCAGTTCGGCTCCCCAGGGTCCGGCGTCCAGAGCGTCGACGAGTTCCATCTCAAAAAGGGGCACGCCTGGGTGAGCGCGGCGCCGTATCGAGAAGACATCGTTCAAGGCCTCGGTGATGACGGGCGATACGGTAAGAATCCTGCCAAAATGCCCGGCTACAACCACCTCTCCGGGGATGTGGGCGCCGGTGAGGGATGGTTCGTTCCCTTCAGTAAACACGGCTCCTACTTCAACGAGGGGAGCGAGGCGCTCGACGACATTTCGAAGGTCGTTGCGGGCCGCGGCGTGCCGAGGAGTACGCGATGAGCGAGTCGATGAACGCTATCCTGGCAGCTGTGGCGGCGCACGTATCTGGCGCTGTGTTTCGAGGAGAGTAAGGGATGAATCCAGAAGAAAAGGAACAGCTGGAGCAAGCCTCTCGCCGCGAGTCGATCGAGGTCTTCCAGCGCGGCGTCGAGCCTGCGATCATTGCGGCACGAGATCAGCTGATGACGCGGGAGAACTATCGCGGCTACTTCCGTAACGACGTGATTGCCAGGAACAACGTCGGCGACCACGTCCTGTACGCCTTCATCTCCCGCAGCTACGACTTCGACGAGCACGACCCCGTTCGCGTTCGCGAGGTGTTTGATGCCGCGCTGGCCCCGCTCGGGTTCGAGTGCAGTGAAAAGGCGGAGGTCTTGCAGGACGGGACGACGGACACCGTCTTGATCTGGGGCAGCGAACGCTTCGGCGCGACCGTCCACGTCATGGTGTCCGAAAGCTGGCTGACGTCCGTCAACTACTACACGGACTACTTGCGCAGCGATGGGTCCGTGGCTGACCCGAAGACGCTCATGGAGCTGCACGGCCGTATCCCCGAGTGGTTCGTCGACGTTGCCGCCGGCACGGAGGTCTGACGGTAGCCATCTCGGCTCACCGATAGACAACGAAGGGGGGCGGCGCTC
>CALBAF010000359.1 GCA_937926415.1 uncultured Actinomyces sp. | reverse complement strand
CGGGCGCGCTCTTCGCGAACCTGCAGTCGACCGCCGCAGCTGGCGCAGGCCTCGACCCATCGATCCTGCTGGCCGCCAACACCATCGGCGGCGGCATCGGCAAGATCGTGTCCCCACAGAACCTCGCAATCGCCGCGACCGCGGTCGATTCGAAGGGCTCCGACGCGGAGATCCTCAAGAAGGCCGCCCCCTACTCGATCGGCCTGCTCCTGGTGCTGTGCACCCTGGTATTCATCGCATCCCAGGGCTGGCTCGGCGCCTACATGCCGCACTGATCGACGGCGGATGGGCTCGGGAGGTCCCGGGAAGCAAGTTGCTTCCCGGGACCTCCCCCTTGTAGGCTCCCATCAGAAGTACGGACAAAGGAGACGACAGTGCGCCACAGATCCTCCCTGCGAGCTATTCGGCCTCGCGCGGAAGCCCTGAGCCGGTGTTGTCTTGGCCTCGTCGCCATCGCGGCACTCGCCGCTGCGTGCAACCCATTCATACCCAGGAACACGCCGGCGGCCACGCCGACTCAGTATCCACAGGACCCGCGCTTCGCCGAATTTGTCTACAAGAGCGACGAGACTCCGACGGTCCAAGATCGAACCGACTCCGTCAATGTTCGATGGCCGAATATGGAGGCGAGCGAGGCACACCTCACCATCGCCAATTCCAGCCAAACAGGTTTCCTCCCCGACCAGGACCCCGAGTTCTGGCTGACCGCTGTTGCCACCGTCCCCGACGAGACGATCCAGCTCCTCGCAAAGGGGGCAGCCGCCAACACACTCCTGCCCGGTATCCACCCAAGCCTGTACGGGTATGTGCCGCAGGGGTGCCAGTTCACTACGATCAACCCGGAGTTCGCGGACAAGGCTCTCGTACCGGATAAGGAGAAGATCCCACACGATTTCGGCCCCATGGACATACAAGCGCTAGCCGTGTCCAAGGACTGCCACCTCCTCGTGTTCACCGCACTCGGCCACTCCTGAGCCCCACGGGCCTGCCCTCCGCTCTCGACCACGCCCCGGCCTCGTTATGGAACGACCGAAGGATCCGCCAAGGATAAACATGAAGCACCCATTCAAGGCCCTCGTACCGCTGCTCGCCATCGCGGCACTCTGCGCCGCGTGCAACCCGTTCACCCCCAGGAACACGCCGGCAGCGACGCCGACTCAGTATCCGCAGGACCCACGCTTTGCCAAATTCACGTACGAGACCGATGACGAGCTGGAGGTAAAGGAGCGTGTCGACTCGTTCAACGAGCGTATACCCGGACTGGGGGCGACCGCCGGACACGTTGTTGTAGCCCATTTCCGAGATGGCGCCGACCGGCAGCCGACGCCGGACCGCCAATTCTGGCTGACCGGTGTCGCCGCGGTCCCCGACACGACGATCACCATGCTCGTCGACGACAACGACGGCGGATCTTCGTTGTTGCCCGGCATCCACCCTCTCCTGTACGAGTACGTGCCCGAGGAATGTACTTTCACGACCGTTGACCCCGCCGTTGCAAACAAGGTCCTCGGCACCGATCCGGAAGCCATCTATTCGGAATGGGGATCGTTCGAAATCCGCGAGTTTGCGGTCTCTGCGGACTGCGACCTCATTATCGTCACCGGCGATGGCCTCAACGCCTAGCGCACCGACCTGAAGGATACTCATGAAGCTCACTTTAAAGACCATCGTGCCGCTCCTCGCGGTCGCGGCGCTCACCGCTGCATGCAACCCTTTCACGAACGATTATTCCCACGTGAGCGGTTTGCAGGACCCGCGATTCGCTCCTTTTACCTACACGAGCGACCGCAAGACAGACGTGCAGACGCGCCTCGACTCGTTCAACGAGCGCTGGCCGGGAATGCAAGCAACCAACGGTAACGTGGTCACCGCTCGCACCCATTCGGGCATCCTCCACGCCCTCGATCAGGATCCCGAGTACTGGTTGACCGGAGTCGCCACTGTCCCCGCCACGACAATCGACGCCCTCCTGGAAGGCTCGGCCGGGGATGCGAGCGTTCTGCCCGGAATCGATCCGCGGCTCCACAAGTTCGTGCCCGAAAACTGCCATTTCTCGACGATCAACACCGAGCACGCTAACGCCATCCTCCCACCCGAGAAGGGCAAGGGAAACCGCGATTTCAAAACGCTGCCCATCAGTGCTATAGCAGTATCCAAGGACTGCCAGCTACTCGTCCTCACGGCGATCGGCCGCCCCTAATTCACCGCCAACGACCGGCGACTGAAAGACGCTCATGAAACCCACTCTCAAGGTTTTGGCATCTCTGATGATCATCGCGGCGCTCGCTGCTGCGTGCAACCCATTCGCACACAAGGCGGCTCCTCAGTACCCGAAGGATCCGCGTTTCTCTGAGTTCGTCTTCCAAAGCGATAAGGAGCCGACCATCAAGGACCAGACGGACTCCGTAAACCTACGTTGGCCGAACATGGAGGCGAGTGAGGTACACCTCACCATCGCTTATTCCAGCCAAACAGGTTTCCTCCCCGACCAGGACCCCGAGTTCTGGCTGACCGCTGTTGCCACGGTCCCCAACGAGACGATCCAGCTCCTCGCGGAGGGGGCAGCCGCCGATACTCTCCTGCCCGGTATCCACCCAAGCCTATACGGGTACGTGCCCCAGGAGTGCCAGTTCACCACCATTACCCCGTCCTTCGCGGACAAGGCCCTCGCACCGGATAAGGAGAAGATCCCACACGATTTCGGCCCCATGGACATACAAGCGCTAGCCGTGTCCGAGGACTGCCACCTTCTCGTGTTCACCGCCCTCGGCCACTCCTGAGCCCCGCGACTCTCCCGCTCCTGCGCTCGAACCCGCCCCCGGCCTCGTCCCTCCACCAGGCGCGGTGCCCGGGCAGCAATGCACTAGTTACGACAGCAATGCACTAGTTACGAGGGCATTGCACTGCCTACTATCTAGTGCAATGCTGCGCCAAATAGTGCATTGCCACCGAGCAACAAGCTCACGCGCGGCTAGGTCCAACCTGACACCTCTTCAGCAAGCCTCCCATTCCCCGCATCAGTGTCGATGCACCCGTCACAAGGAAGACAGTTCAGTCACGAACGAGGCCCGGGCAACCTCTTGCGCACACGCAATCATCGCAAAACTGAAAAACGAAAACTCACCCTGAGCTAAGTCACGCCCCAAAGGTCCTCAAACGCCCAATATGAGGCGAATTTTCATTGATTATCGGCGAAGATTTTTCCGCAAAAAATAGCGGATAAATCAACCTCACCTAAGTTGTCTGAACAAAAACGGTCACTGGGACCTCGGACCCAGTCATAACCTGGGCTGAACAGCACCCACGAGGAAGGATCTCCCAGTGCGCATCGCTCTCTTTTCCACCTGCCTGGCAGACGTTATGTTCCCCCAGGCTGCCCAGGCCACAGTGACCCTGCTTGAACGCCTCGGCCACGAGGTCGTCTTCCCTGAAGACCAGGTCTGCTGCGGACAGATGCACGCAAACACCGGCTACTTCGAAGACGCCGCGAAGATCACCCGTAACCACGTCAAGACCTTCGAGCCCGTGCTCGACGGCCAGTGGGACGCCATCGTCGTCCCCTCCGGCTCCTGCACCGGTGCAGCGCGCCACGAGCAGAAGGTCGTTGCCGAGCACGTGGGCGACGAGCATCTCGCGAAGCAGTCCCAGCGCATCGCTGAACACACCTACGACCTCACTGAGCTCATCACCGACGTTCTGGGCCTCGAGGACGTGGGCGCGTACTTCCCCCACACGGTCACCTACCACCCGACCTGCCATTCGCTGCGTATCGCCAAGGTCGGCGACCGCCCCTACCGCCTCCTGCGCGCCGTCGAGGGCCTGACCCTCGTCGACCTGCCCGACGCCGAGGTCTGCTGCGGTTTCGGCGGCACCTTCGCCATGAAGAACTCCGAGACCTCCACCTCGATGCTCGCGGACAAGGTCACCAACGTCATGTCCACGCGCGCCGAGGTCCTCGTCATGGGCGACTACTCGTGCCTCATGCACGTCGGCGGCGGCCTCTCGCGTCTCAACTCGGGCATCCGCCCGATGCACCTCGCCGAGATCCTGGCATCCACCAAGGATCAGCCCTTCGAGGGCAACATCTCCTTCGCACCCGAAAGCGCACAGGTGATCTGACATGACCGCAACGTTCATCGGAATGCCCTCCGCCCCCGAGTCGCACACCGGCGGATGGCGCACCACCGTCACTATCCCCGAGGACACCCTCCGCTGGGGCACGACCTTCCCGGAAGGCGCCCACAAGACCCTCGCAAACACCCAGATGCGCCGCAACCTGGGCCACGCCACCCGCACCATCCGCACCAAGCGCGCCCAGCGCGTCGCGGAAATGCCGGACTGGGAGAACCTGCGTAACGCAGCCGAGGCCGTCAAGTTCGAGGTCGCCTCGCGCATGCCCGAGCTCCTCGAAGAGTTCGAGCGCAACGTGACCGCCCGCGGTGGCATCGTCCACTGGGCGCGCGACAAGCACGAGGCCAACCGCATCGTCGCGGAGATCATCAAGTCCAAGGGCGTTGACGAGGTCGTCAAGGTCAAGTCCATGGCCACCCAGGAGACCAACCTCAACGAGTACCTGAAGGAACAGGGCATCAGCGCTCGCGAGACCGACCTCGCCGAGATGATTGTCCAGCTGGCCGACGACATGCCCAGTCACATCGTGGTCCCCGCGATCCACCGCAACCGCTCCGAGGTCCGCGGTATCTTCCTGGATCGCATGGAGGACGCGCCCCGCGATCTTTCCGACGACCCAACCGAGCTGACGGCCGCAGCCCGCTCCCACCTGCGTAAGAAGTTCCTGCACGCCAAGGTTGCCGTCTCCGGCACCAACATGGGCATTGCTGAAACCGGAACCGTCTCCATCTTCGAGTCCGAGGGCAACGGCCGTATGTGCCTGACCCTGCCGGACACGCTCATCACCCTGATGGGCATCGAGAAGCTGGTGCCTCGCTTCCAGGACGTGGAGATCTTCTCGCAGCTGCTCCCCCGCTCCGCCACCGGCGAGCGCATGAACCCCTACACCTCCATGTGGACGGGCGTCACCCCCGGCGACGGCCCCCAGGAATTCCACCTCATCCTCATGGACAACGGCCGCACCAAGGTCCTCACCGACCCGATCGGCCGCCAGGCCCTCGCCTGCATCCGCTGCGGCTCGTGCATGAACATCTGCCCGGTGTACCAGCACACCTCCGGTCACGCCTACGGCTCCGTTTACCCGGGCCCCATCGGCGCGATCCTGACCCCGCAGCTCACCCAGGGCCTCGACGAGCACGACCCGGTGCACACCCTGCCCTTCGCGTCCTCCCTGTGTGGCGCGTGTGGCGAGGTCTGCCCCGTCAAGATCGACATCCCGACGATCCTCATCCACATGCGTGCGCGCACGGTTGACGTCAAGCGCAACCTCGTGCCGGACGTGTGGGACCTCGCGATGGGCGCGACCACCCCGATAATGACGAACGCGAAGCTGTGGAAGGCCGCCGGAAAGGGCGCGAAGGCCACCCGCCTGTTCGCCAAGAAGGGCTCCATCGGCGCGCTGCCGTTCCCGGCCTCGCTGTGGACGCGCGCACGCGACCTGCCGGTCGCCCCGAAGGAAACCTTCCGCGAGTGGTGGAAGCGCACCCACAAGGATTCCGACGCCAACGCGCCGCGCACTGACGCCCCCGCGAAGGGCATCCCGCTCGCTTCCGAGCACGGCATGACCACCAACACGACCCCGAAGGAGGCGTGACATGAGCACCACCACCATGGACGCGAAGACCGCCATCCTGGCGCGCGCACGCGACGCCATCTCTCGTTCCCAGAAGGGCCGTCCGGTGCGCCCGATCCCCCGCGACTACATCCGCTCCACCGAGCACGCGCCCGGTTCGGATGCAGTCATCGAGGAAATGATCGAGACGCTCGAGGACTACTCCGCGCAGGTCGTCGTGGTCTCCGAAGAGTCCGAGGTCTCAGATGCGATCTCGAAGTTCCTGGCTGACCAGAAGGCCACCTCCGTCGTGGTTCCCACCGGCCTGGACGAGGCCTTCAAGAAGGCCGCCGCACGCAACGGTCGCAAGGTCCGCGAGGATTCCCGCGAGCAGGCAATCCCGACGCTGGAGCTGGACGAGATCGACGCCGTCGTCACGCGTTGCCGCGTCGCGATCTCCCTGTCCGGCACCATCGTCCTCGACGGTGAGCCCGACCAGGGTCGCCGCGCGATCTCGCTCGTGCCCGACACTCACGTCGTCGTCCTGCGCGCCTCCGACATCGTTCCCACGGTGCCCCAGGCCGTCGAGATCCTCGGTAAGAACCCAACCCGTCCGATGACCTGGATCGCCGGCGGCTCGGCCACCTCCGACATCGAGCTGGTCCGCGTCAACGGCGTGCACGGCCCCCGCTTCCTGCGAGTCGTCATCGTCAAGTGACCTGATCACGACGTAAGAGTGCCCGGCTGCCTCACGGCAGCCGGGCACCATGCTTATCTGAGCCGAGGCCTACCCGATGTTTCCCTGCGACAGAGTCTCAGCGCAGGTAGCGTCCCGTCACCGAGGCCTCGCTGTCCACGATATCGCTCGGAGTGCCCTGCGCGACGATACGACCACCTTCGATGCCGCCGCCCGGGCCCATATCAATAACCCAGTCAGCGCAACGGATCAGGTCCAGGTCGTGCTCGATGACGAGGACCGTCGCGCCACGCTCAATGAGGTGCTGGAGCACGTTCAGGAGGACCTGCACATCATCCGGGTGCAGGCCGATCGTCGGCTCGTCGAAGACGAAGAGAGTGCCCTCCTGGCGCCTACCCATTTCAGAGGCAAGCTTGAGGCGCTGGGCCTCGCCACCGGAGAGGGCGGGAGTGGCCTCCCCCAGCGTCAGGTAGCCCAGGCCGAGGCCAGCCAGGGTCTCGAGGAGGGCGCCCGCTTTCTTCAACCCACGCACGGCCGCCCTTGCCTCGTCCACGCTCATCGCCATGATGTCGGGCAGGCTCAGCCCATCGCGGCGGATCTGCGACGCCTGTGCGCCGTAGCGGCTCCCTCGACAATCTGTGCACTCGATGTCCACGTCGGGCAAAAATTGCACATCCAGGGTGATCTGCCCAGTACCGTCGCACGTGGGGCATCGAAGCGAACCCGTATTGTAGGAGAAGGCGCCGGGCTTCAGCCCAGCAGCCTGCGCCTCCTCGGTACGCGCAAACGCCCGGCGCAGCTCATCCAGGACACCGGAGTACGTGGCCACGGTCGAGCGCACGTTCACTCCGATCGGCGTCGCGTCGATCAGGTTCACCCGTGAGATACCGGCGGCATCCACGTCGCGCACGTGCGCGGGCAAAGGCTCACCAGCAAGGCGCGCACGCAGCGCGGGAATCAGCGACTCAAGGACGAGTGTCGTCTTACCCGACCCACTGACGCCCGTCACGGCCGTCAACGAACCCAGCGGAATATCAACACTCAGGGGCCGCACCGTGTGGATCTGGTTAGTCTCCAGGTGAAGCGCACCGCGCCCATCGACATCCGCGCCCTGATCCGACTCCCCCGCTGCACGCTCAACCCGACGGACCCCAGCCATGTACGGGCCGATGCGGGACGCGGGGGCGTGGGAGGCCTCGTTGATGGGGCCCTGGAAGATGACGCGACCACCGTCCGCTCCCGCTCCGGGTCCGATCTCGATCAGGTGATCCGCGGCTGCGAGGACACGTGTGTCGTGGTCGACGACGACAGCGGAATTCCCGTCGGCGAGGAGTTCCCGGATGATCGCCAAGACGCCGTCGACGTTGGAGGGGTGCAGGCCGATGGTCGGCTCGTCCAGCACGTAGAGGACCCCGGTCGTCCGGTTGCGTACGGCACGGGCGAGCTGCATGCGCTGGCGCTCACCGTTGGACAACGTCGAGGACGCGCGGTCGAGGGACAGGTAGGACAGGCCGAGCTGCACGAGGCGATCCATCGGCTCGGTCATCTCCTCGACGATGACGCGGGCCATGGGAGCTACCTCATCCGGAACGAGGCCGGGGACGCGCTGGACCCACTCGCGCAGCTCCGTGAGCGTGAGGCGCGAGGCCTCGCCCAGGTCGATGCCCTCGATCAGCGTGGAGCGTACACGTTCCCCCAGGCGCGTGCCGTCGCACGCGGGGCATGTGCGGGTGATGAGGTATTTTTCCACGCGGGCGAGGGCCTTCTCATCTTTCGCCTTCGACAAGGCGTTTTCGACCGTGGCGACCGCATTGAAGTAGGTGAAGTCCAGCTCCGCGCCGCCGGTCTTGGTGGCGACGACGATGTGACGTTTCTCGGCGGGCCCCTCGTAGACGATCGCCTTCTCCGCATCGCTCAGGTCCCGGAAGGGCACGTTCGTGCGCACACCCATTTCGCGGGCGACGTCCTTCATGAGCTTCCACATAAGGGATCCCCACGGGGAAACCGCGCCCTCGTCAATAGTGAGGGATTCATCGGGCACGAGGGACGCTCGGTTGACGACGCGCTGGACGCCCGTCCCCTCACACACCGGGCACGCACCGCCCGAGTTAAATGCCATCTCCTCCGCACCGAGGCCGTAGAAGGAGGCTGCACACTGCGGGCACGTGAGAGGCACTTCTAGGGCCACGTTGCGCGAGGGCGGGACGCGGTGCCCGTTGGGGCACAGGTAGGAGCCAACGCGTGAGAACAGCAGGCGCAGGTAGTTGAGAAGCTCCGTCGCCGTACCGAAGGTGGAGCGCACGTCGGGGACACCTGGACGCTGGCGCAGCGCGAGCGCGGCGGGCACGTGCGCAACCTCGTCGACCGAGGCCTTGGCAGCCTGGGAGATGCGCCGACGCGTGTAGGTCGCCAGGGACTCCAGGTAACGCCGCGATCCCTCTGCATAGAGCGTTCCCAGGGCCAGGGAGGATTTGCCCGACCCAGACACGCCCGCGACTGCGACAAATTCGTTCAGGGGAACGTCAACGTCCACGTTTTTCAGGTTGTGGACGCGGGCCCCGCGTACACGGATGACGCTGGGCATGTCAGAACCCGAGGCGTCCCAGCATCTTCGGGTCGGACTGCCAGTCCTTCGCGGTGCGCACGTGCAGGTCAAGGTAGACGCGGCGGCCCAGCAGCTCCTCGATGTGGGCGCGGGCCTGGGTGCCGATCTGCTTGAGGCGTGAGCCCTTTCGGCCGATGATGATGGCCTTCTGAGAGTCGCGCTCGACGTAGACGTTCACGTGAATGTCGAGCATGGGCGGGCGGTCGTCGCCCTCGCGGCGCGGCCTCTCGATGATCTCCTCGACCTGGACGGCCAGGGAGTGAGGCAGCTCGTCGCGCACGCCCTCCAGGGCGGCCTCGCGGATGAACTCGGCGATCAGGGTGTCGCGCGACTCGTCGGTGACGTCACCTGACGGGTACAGCGGCGGCGACAGAGGCACAGTCTGCGCGAGCACCTCGCGCAGGTGATCGATGCCCTTGCCCTCCACGGAGGAGACCGGCACGATGGCCGCCCACTCCCCCAGCTTCTCGATGGAGAGCAGGTGCTTCATGACGCGCTCACGCGGCACGGCGTCACACTTGGTCGCCACGGCGATGATCGGGCGCTTGATGCCGCGCAGCTCGCGGGCGATGAACTGGTCGCCGGGGCCGATGCGCTGGTCGGCGGGCAGGCAGAAGAGCACGACGTCGACCTCGGAGAGAGCCTCGCGCACCATGTCGTTGAGTCGCTTGCCCAGCAGCGTACGCGGACGGTGGTATCCGGGGGTGTCCACGAGCACGAGCTGGTAGTTGTCCCCGTGCACGATGCCGCGGATGTTGTGGCGCGTCGTCTCGGGGCGCCCCGAGGTGATCGCGATCTTGCGCCCGACCAGCGCGTTTGTCAGGGTCGACTTGCCGACGTTGGGGCGTCCGACGATGGAGACGAAGCCGGCGCGGAAGTCCTCCGGGAAGTCCGGCATCTCGATGGTCGCGGCCGCGTCCTCGCGCAGGGATGCGAGCGAGGTCAGCGCCTCGAAAGCGTCGAGGTCGGCGTCCTCCTCGTCCTCCAGGCCCTCAAGGTCCTCGTACTCTTCGTCGTCCTCGGAGTCCTCGGAGTCGTCGAAGTCCTCGTCGTCACCGGGCTGCGCCCCGGCCTCGTCCGCGGTCTCTTCGCCGAGGCCAGCGTCGATCTGCGCGCGGGCGTCGGCTTCCGGGTCGGCGGCGTCG